>NZ_JAWPOM010000019.1:0-88622 GCF_033344285.1 Vibrio sp. 779(2023) | reverse complement strand
TGGCATTTTCACTATGCGTTGGTTTTAGTGTTTAAGGCGGTATGCGGCGGCTCTTGTATTGCGTTGCTCACCCCTTAGCAGGGCGTTAAGTGAATAAAATCGAGGTTTGTTAATTTGGTTACAATGAAGCGTCCAATCATATTTTTTGTGGTTGGAATTATTATCTCTATCATGGCAATTTGTCTGTCAAGTATACTGTCGTTTGACCCAGTATATGAAATTGGTGCTAGAGAAATTGGTCACTTTATCGGTTTTATTGGATTGTCATTCATGATGTATTTCTATTCAAATACTTGTTTTAAAAAGAAATTATTAAAAATCATGAATGTGATACATGTTCCGGTTTTGATTTTGGCTCTGGTTTTAAGTTTTATTCCTTCAATAAGAAGTAGTGTTACTGAATTTCCTATACATTGGTGGGTTGTGTTTATTAGTGTTTTGTATGGCTTGTTCGTACTGGCTGCATCTAATCGATTTCCGCGGGTAGAGACTGAATTGGAATTTATCATTATGACATATATATGTATGTTTTTAGTTTCTGCTTCTTGGGAATTGGGTATTCAACCATTCTTAGATGCATATCATTCTGGACCGAGGGAGTATATACAGTGGCATCAATTTTCCTCGGATATGCTTGGCATTTTTGTAGCTATTGTAGTTTTGGCCGCTTCAGCGAAGAGGGCAGAGATAAAAGGTGGCGTAGATACGTAATTCACTTAACAAACTGTTCAAGAGGGATTCGCAACGCGTGGCATTTTCACTATGCGTTGATTTTAGTGATTAAGGTGGTTTGCGGCGGCTTTTGTATTGCGTTGCTCACCCCTTAACAGGGCGTTATATACCAGTAATCAAAAAGTCGATAGCAGCAATAATTTCGTTTCTAAACGTGCTTAGCTCATTGACTGGGGTCGTAAGGATTTTAGTTGGTACACTAGCCATTTGTTGAGTAAGAATCACAAAGTCACCTTCATCAATATGGATCGTAGGGCACAGGTGGCTAGGGGCTTTTTTCTCTAACAGCTCGATAGGAGTTAAGGGAATCACCAAGCGAGTATTCAGTGAATCTAGCAACTCGCTTTGGACATCGACAAAATATGGGTAAGCGCTTGCGGTGCTCTTATCGTTGTTTTTATAAAGCGTAAATTGTGCCATTAGAATACTCGGTATGAATCGGAAAATAGTCCGTGTTTTGCAGTTAAGTCGTTACAAGCTTCAATAGCTTCGGCATTTTGTTCTAGCCATTCGGCTTTCAATTGTTGTTTTACTTCCTTTTCCAAAGCCTTTTCCATTGTTGCTGATAGGTTGATGTTTAGGCGCTTAGCTTCGGCAAGTAACTCACTGTTTAGGCTAAGGTTTGTAGCCTTTTTAGGTGCATGTGTGCTATATGTGTTTCTCATAAAGTAATCCTATGCGTATTGATGGTGCGCATTGAGTATAGGTGAAAGCTAGGCATATAACAAATTGTTCAAGAGTGATTCGGCACGCGTGGCATTTTTACTATGCGTTGATTTTAGTGGTTAAGGTGGTATGCGGCGGCATCGGTATTGCGTGCCTCACACCTTAACAAGGCGTTATGTGACCAACTCACCACCTGTCCTATGCAGGTCTACAAGCAGACCCCAGAAACTGAATTTGCTCGCTAGTTTTCACATTTGGTCCAATTAGGATAATGCTGATGTCTCCGTTGGTATTTAAATAGGGTATCCCTTGACCGCCAGCCATGGCCTCATATTGCATCGTTCTAAACTCCATCTCATAGCCTTCAGCTATCAAGAAGTTACGAATTTCATATGCATACTTCTCAGCTTCTTGATCATTCATCGCAATTGAGAAGTCTATTTTCTTCTGAATATCTAAAGTCTTCAGCAACTCACGCTTAAGTTCTGATGTTAATGTGCGCTCTTGTGAGCCTAGTACAACTTTATGTGCTGTAATGCCGCCACTTTGGTTATGGGATGTTACGGATTGATTGTATTGAACTTGTTGTACATTTCCGTTGTTACGTTTTTTTAAGCTAGTAAAAATAATGGCAAGGCTTATACCGATTGTTACATAGGCAATTGGGGTAATTATGTAAGTATATTGCTCAACAGTGTAGGACAGTTTTTCTGGATCAATGTTAAAGGTGATTAGCCACTTGCTAATGTTTGATTTTACAGACTCTGGGCTGTTTTGTATCAAAATGAAAATTAGGCTAGTTAAAAATGCAAACAGTGAACCTTTCATATACATACTCCGAAGTTGAACATCATGAATGTTATCATATGCTGTATGGGTGGTAATGCATTTGGTAACATAACAAGCAATTTAAGAGGGATTCACAACGCTTGGCACTTTTGCTTCTACTTCAAATTTAGTGTTTATGGCACAATGTTTTAGGTGAGTGGTAGCGTTGTTCACCCCTTAATTGGGCGTTATGTGGTTTGGGAGAAAATGGACATGGACATTCCCGATAGATTCAAAAATGTAAAATACGTTTCATCCCGCATTCCAGGTTGCAAAGATGATTCCGACTTAACGCTTGGAGCTAACTGTCAGGTCTTTGCGTATAATCTGCTCAGAGACTTCGGTCTAAATCCACCTAACTACCGTTCTAGTGAACTGTGGAATGACTCAGAGTTGAGTGAGGTGGTCACTGAGTTTAAGCCGCTAGATATCATGTTGTACAGCGACTCTGCTGACTCATACGGAGCACACGTTGGAGTGTACGCCGGTAATGGACTCGTCTACCATCTGTCTTTGTCCAATGGCTTACCCAAGTTTGAGCGCCATTTAGACTTACTTCAACAAAGTAAGTATCGGTTTTTTATTGGTGCCAAGCGTATAAAGCAGTTTGGTGCATAACGTAAGCACGCACATAACAAACTGTTCAAGAGGGATTCGCAACGCGTGGCATTTTTACTATGCGTTGATTTTAGTGTTTAAGGTGGTTTGCGGCGGCTTCGGTATTGCGTTGCTCACCCCTTAACAGGGCGTTATATTCATCGGGAAAACTGGAGATAAATAATGATGAACATACAACTAGAAAAACCAGTCTTCTATCTTAATGAGTTTGCTTTGAGGTTTGAGTTAGGCCCTGATGACGTCGACATATGGTTGGATGACAACCAAAAAATTATAATGAAGAGTATTTTGAAATTGCGATGAGTAGAGCACTTAGTATCTATGAAGCAGCATTTAAACCTTCAGATAAGATCAAAGTGTGTTATCAAATTTTTTCCGATGGACGGAAGAAAATTAGAAAAAGTGACTACTTCTTTAAACTGTTCGAGCCTCTGTGTGGTAAAGCTTTAGAGTTTTCGGAACATCGAGATATTTATACCGAAGATCTAGAGTACAAAAGACACTGCTGGAAAAGAGTAACCATTTCCGATGTGTTCGTATCAGAGTTAAATATAAAACCGATCATTCAGGCTTGTATTGACGGAGACTTTGGTGATCGTGGACCAACCCTAGCAGGGCAGCTGTTTATAATTAATTGTGACAAAGAACTGATGTTTCACCTCTATGATGACCGAGGTCTAGATGTTGCCGCCAGCAGTAAATGGGCTCTAGAAGACCTCTATCAAAATCAGAACCAGTTGTTACTCGATTACGATAAGCAATATATGGATAGCTTGTTCAAATGAATATAACAAACTGTTTAAGAGTGATTCGCAACGCGTGGCATTTTCACTGTGCGTTGAATTTAGTGATTAAGGTGGCATGCGGCAGCATCGGTATTGCGTTGCTCACACCTTAACAGGGCGTTAGGCTTATATGGAAGATAAGATGGAAGAACTTTCTAAAAATCAGAAAAGGAAACTAAGAAAAAGTATTAAACATCAATTGGGGCTGTACTCATTTAGTGAACTTGAAACTTCTATTGTAGAGCGCTTAAATTTGGATCTACTGACCATGCTAGTTGCTCGGTTAAATACTTTACAAAAACGAACCAAGTGTATTCGTTGTAATAAGTTTTTTGATGGTGTAATACCTATGTTAGGGCATTGTCAAAGTGTTCACAAAATAGGCGAACCTAAACAAATTCGTACTAAGCCATTTAAGCTGAAAGCAGCTAAGAAAATACGCTCAAAAGAAGTAATTATTGAGCATAAAAGCGTTCATAGTAATCTTTTAGGCATAACAAGTAGTCGTGACTGGAAGAAAACAAAGTAAGCCTAACAAAGCGTTTAAGACAGATTCGCAACGCGTGGCATTTTTGGTTTTATTTAGTTCAAGTGTTTACGGCACAATAGTTTAGGTTCAGTGGTAGTGTTGCTCACTACTTAACGCGGCGTTAGGTGCTTGGAGAAAATCATGAACTCAAAGGAAGTCGTCCTAGCTTTTCGGGATGCGATGAAAACAAACGACTTTGCTAAAGCAAGCGAGTGGCTTAGCCCTGGTTTTGAGGGTTTCTGGCCGCAGTCTGGTGAACTCATTATTGGCCGAGACAACTTTACGGCTATCAATTCTTATTACCCAGCGAATGGTATTTGGGAGTTTACAATTCACTCTGTAGTTTGCGATGGTGAAACAGTTGTCACTGATGTATCAATTACAGATAGCGTCCAAAAAGCACGAGCTATAACTTTTCATACCGTTGAAAATGGCTTGATAAGTAAGCAAAAAGAGTTCTGGCCAGACCCAATGGAAGCACAGGCATGGCGGGCAAAATGGGTCAGATTAGTGCAAGATTAAGCTACGCACCTAACAAACAATTTAAGAGTGATTCGGCACGCGTGGCATTTTTACTATGCGTTGGTTTTAATGGTTAAGGTGGTATGCGGAAGCACCGTATTGCGTGCCTCACACCTTAATTGGGCGTTATACCCTAATTGGAAAGGAGGCACCCTCATGGTTTCAATAGAATTTTTAATTACTTCTTTTATTGTTGTCTTAATACCCGGTACAGGAGTATTGTTTACAGTTGCTACAGGGCTCTTCAATAGCAAACAAGCTAGCGTATTTTCTGCAATTGGTTGTACGTTTGGTATTGTTCCTTCACTTTTGGCGAGTGTGTTTGGGTTGGCGGCAATCTTCCATACTAGTGCGTTGGTATTTCAGGTCGTCAAATATTGTGGTTCAGCTTATTTGATCTATTTAGCATGGACTATGTGGAGGGCTTCTTCCCCCTTGTCACTGGACAAAAAGCCTGCAAATGCGAAGCTCAGAGATATTGCGTTAAAAGGTTTTTTAATTAATATCTTGAACCCTAAGTTATCAATATTCTTTTTAGCATTCTTGCCCCAATTTGTTTCGCCACAATCAGAGCAGCCTTTGTTTAGTATGCTAGTTCTTGGAGTGGTGTTTATGTTGATGACACTTTGTATATTTATTGTGTATGGCTTAATGGCTAGTACATTTAGTGAGTTAATTGTACGCTCAGAAAAAGCAAGTTTGGTTATTCAAAAAATATTTGCGGGTGGTTTTGCCGCGATGGGTTTGAAGTTGGCGTTAACAGAACGGGTATAACAAAGCATTTAAGAGTGATTCCCAACGCTTGGCATTTTTTATTCCACCGTTGGGTTTTGTGTTTACGGTGTAATGGTTTAGGCTAAGTGGTAGCGTTGCTCACACCTTAATGCGGCGTTATATTTTTCTGAGGTTTCGATGGAACAAATAATTTCTAGATCATTTGATGAAATGGTCGCGACTTACACCCGAACGCTAATAAACTTTTATCCAGCGCGAGGGAGTACTGGTTTCACAGAAGCCAACCAAGTTCATATCTACGTAAATGCCCTAATGAAATGTCTCGATGATGATAGAGCTGTATCATGGCTTGAGTTTCCGTGGGTTGAGAAAAAGCAGCACATTGATGGTTTTGTTTTTTCTCCTAAGCACAAAGCTGTTTTTTTCATTGAGGCAAAACGTTTATCTCACACAAAGAAAAAACAAGAAATTATAAACGATATTGAGCGTCTACATCATCGAGACAAAAAGTTCCTTCATGACAATGGGGTTACCGGTTTCGAAAGTGAATACGTAGTTGCTTTATCTGATGTTTGGCTTGAGACAAAGTGGAAACGTTCGATGCCTGAATGGTGGTGTGGGCTAAACAATGTACCGGAGCAAGTTGTGGCACATGGTTCACTTAGTACTCCAGATAGTACAATTCACAATAACTTGGTTGATCTAAATTGGCACCGAAGTACCCCATTTGCATACTGGATGGGTGAGCATTGTGAAAGCGTAAAAAACTACTGTTTACTGATGGCGGCATCAAAAATATAACAAACAGTTTAAGAGTGATTCCCCACGCTTGGCATTTTTGGTTTGGATTTGGTTTAGTGTTTACGGTGTTCAAATTGAGTGTCGTGCTAGCGTGGCTCACACCTTAATTGGGCGTTAGGAGTTTGCGCATGAAATTGATTTTTAGTGTCTCTTTAACATTGTTTGCATTCAGCTCTAACGGAGCAGAGCAAGTAACCACAAAAGATTTGTACGAGAAATTCAACATGAGAACTGTCTATAGCTCTTATGGTCAGAATTTAAAGTGGTATTGTGAAAGTTATCCTAGAGAGTTCTTTTCTACAGAAGAGGCTTCGTTTGTTTCTGATAGTCGACTTGAGTTAGTGTCAGGTGACAATGTTTGGATTTTCACTATTTCAGAGCCAAATATAGTTACTATTGGAAATCAGATAACATCGGGTACATATAACAGCGTCTCAACGTATGAGCTTTACTTTGACCCTCGGACTCAGGAGTGGAGGGCAAATGAAACATATATAGACATACCGAAAGATTGTGAACGCTATGAATAAAACTCCTAACAAACTGTTCAAGAGGGATTCGCAACGCGTGGCATTTTTACTATGCGTTGGTTTTAGTGATTAAGGTGGTATGCGGCGGCTTCGGCATTGCGTTGCTCACCCCTTAACAGAGCGTTAGTTGCCAACGAGGAAAAACGTATCCAAAACAGAATGTTTAGGGCTAATGTCCATGTGTTTTTGACTAGGTTTAGCAATTCGGTTTTGAGTCATTTGGGTTTGCAAAAATCGCGCTTTGGTTTCTTTGGCTGTTAACTTTTCTGTTTCAGAAATCGATTTACTTGCTGAAAGTAAGTTCTGATACATTGTGTGCTAAAAAGCGCTTGTTGGTGTGGTTAATCCGTTTTCTACGGTGTTGTTTGTTCTAAGTGGTTTCAGTAACAGGCGCTTTGAAACTGAGCCTGATTTGAGTTTTTCAAAGTACATAAAGCTAGCGTTGGCAAAGCGGTAATTAACTTCAAATTAAAGCTTTAGGTTTGGCAACTAACAAAGCATTCAAGAGGGATTCACAACGCTTGGCAGTTTTGGTTTGAATTAGCTTTAGTGGTTACGGCACAATGGTTTAGGTAGGGTGGTGGCGTTGTTCACCCCTTAATGCGGCGTTAGGTAAATGGAGGAACAATGAGTTCGAGGGTAATTGAAGTTGTAGACTATCGACCTTCATGGGCCAATGAATTTAGCGATGAAAAGGTGTTGCTAGAATCGGCCTTGAATTCAGCTAATGTAGTGGCAATTCATCACATTGGTAGTACTTCAGTCAAAGGTCTTTGTGCGAAACCAATCATCGATATTCTTGTTGAAGTGAAATCACTAGAAGAATTGGATAAGAACAATAATCTGATGGAGTCGCTTGGGTATGAAGTTAAAGGTGAATTTGGTATAGCAGGTAGGCGTTATTTTCAAAAAGGTGGCATACAAAGAAGTCACCAAGTACATGCTTTTTTAGTTGGGTCTCCAGAAGCAAATAGGCATATTGCATTTCGTGACTACTTGATTCAATTTCCAGAAATAGCGTTGCATTATGGTAATTTGAAGCGAGAAGGTGCTTCAATTTGTAACAACGATATTGGTGTATATTGCAATCATAAAGACAGTTTTATAAAGGAGCATGAGGCAAACGCACTACGCTGGAAATTTACCTAACAAGGCGTTTAAGACGGATTCCCAACGCTTAGCATTTTTGGTTTACTTCAGCTTTATTGTTTACGGCACAATACTTTAGCTGTAGTGGTCTGCGTTGCTCACCACTTAACGCGGCGTTAACTGTATTGAGTTGGTATGGAGATAGTCAATGAAAACATTCTATGAATGGCTTATTGGTCGTAAAGATGAAACCAGTGTTATCGGTGATCTCGCTAATGATGTCATAGCGGATGAATGCGCCCCTACCGGGCAGAACTCATATAAATTCTGGCTTGAGCATTTACAAAAACACGGTGCAATTGATGAAGCCAAATCAGCTTTAAAGTCAGCTTGGTTTGAGTATCTAGAGTCAAGAAAAGCGAATGGCTTTAAAGGGTGGTTAACTCTACAAATTAATAGATCAGACTTGGTTGGCGACTTAGCTAAAGACGTTGCTAATGATAAAGAAACTCCTAAAGGTAAAGGCAGTTTTCAAAAGTGGCATGATTATCTCTTATCAAAAGGTGCATGTGATGGGGCAATTGAAGCTTTAAATATCGCTTGGGACAATTATAAGTATGATCTAAATCCGTCAGTAGAGCCGGAGTACGAATACAGTTAACAAATTGTTCAAGAGGGATTCGCAACGCGTGGCATTTTTACTATGCGTCGTTTTTTAGTGATTAAGGTGGTATGCGGCGACTTCGGTATTGCGTTGCTCACCCCTTAACAAGGCGTTATGTGTCTATTAAAAAGAGGATGTCGTGAATATTCAGAAGGCAGAAGAAAAAGACGTAGATTTCTCTCGAGAAGAGTTTGAGAAAAGTCTATTAGATGAAATGAGTAGAGAGAAGCTTCATGCTGAAGAAGAGTTACTTAAGCTAAAGCGCTTATATCAGGAGAAGTTAGAAAGAGAAGTTAGCTATCGCAATGCTAAGATTAAGCAGTACTTTATACTTTCAGTTGCTATATCTGTCTTAATCGTAATTATGACAGTTGGTTACTATGTTTTTGTTTTTCAAGCAAAGCAGCAAGTAGAATTCAAAAATAGCTTACAAAATGAAGTTCTTTCGCAGTTTTCCAGTATCGAAGTAAATGCAGAGTCATCGTTGCAAGAGTTTGCAACTGCTTCTAATACCCTTGATTTCCAGTTAAAAAGTATCTCTGACATAGTTGATTCCGGTGTTTTTGATAAAAATACAAATGCGGCGAGTGTTGCTCTGTCTGCGAAAGTTGCCATTATTGAAGCTAAACTAAATGCAATTCAAAGTTCTAATGTTATTGAGAAAGTTGCAAACATTGAAAGTTCAATTAAAGGGGACCCAATAAAAATGTTATCGATCCCTTTGCTAAAAAACGACCTGAGTAACTTAAAAGCTAACTATGAGAGAGATCTATCTAGGTTGAGGGGAGAGATTGATAGAACAAATTCGCAACTTGGCTTTTTTGCTACAACGACGATCTCACTATTAATCGCTATTTTTACAGCCTTGATTGCCCCAATGTTGTTAGATTTCTTTAGTAGAAAGCGTGAAACAGACACATAACAAATTGTTCAAGAGTGATTCGGCACGCGTGGCATTTTTATCATGCGTTGGTTTTAGTGGTTAAGGTGTTATGCGGAACCTTCGGTATTGCGTGCCTCACACCTTAACAAGGCGTTATGTGTCAATGGGTTTCTAAACAGAGTGAGAAAGATAAAAATGCAGTTTATTTGGGAAGTCTCGGACGTAGAAATAGATACCTTGTTACCTCAGTGGAAATGGTTGCTTAATCCTACAGGGAAACCTTTGTATCTAACCATCATGGGGGACTGGCTATTTGGTGAAGTGGATGGCTCAATTTCATTGTTATCGGTTTTAGATGGTACCTATGAAACAATTGCTTCGGACTTTCATGAGTACAATAACATGAATAAATCACAAGATTAGCGTGATAATGTCTTTTTAACTAGTTGGTATGACTTGGCGCTCGAACACGGGCTACAACCAAAACAAGACGAACGCTTAGGTTGGAATCTGCATCCAATTATTGGTGGTGAGTTTTGTATGGAAAATTTGCAAGTATTTACTACGAAAGTATATCAATCACTAATGTCTCAGTTGCATTTTCAACTTCAGCACGCAAACACATAACAAACTGTTTAAGAGTGATTCGCAACGCGTGGCATTTTTACTATGTGTTGCTTTTAGTGTTTAAGGTGGTATGCGGTGGCATCGGTATTGCGTTGCTCACACCTTAACAGGGCGTTAGTACGGGTCTGGCATCAAAGGTCATAAGTTTTGGTGTTTATCTATTTTGGCGTTCGTCTTTACACCTTTGAGCGTGTGCGTTTCACGTTCTTTCCGGTGGCACTATATGCGGAGTGTTTGCTTTTATTTCTCCATTTACGGTTTCTAACTCTTAGCCTATTTCTTTGGCGCTTCTTCTCTTTCGTGGTTTTTACTACGTCAGAATTGTCTTTCTTTGGTACTGCCGTTGGAGTTAGAGGATCGAATCCTTTTCTAATTTGAAGCCTGTGAAAGTAGGGCAGGTCAGTGCATTTTTCTTCTAGCCAACTCTCGTCTCTTAATCGAGTTTAAGTTTTGTAGCTGCCCGTCTCACTTCAGCGTTCAAAGCCTTTCATATCATGCCACTTTTCAATATCTTGGGGCGCATAAATAGAAGTAGTGCATGTACTAACAAATTGCTTAAGAGTGATTCGTAACGCGTGGCATCTTTACTATGCAGTGGCTTAGGGTGACTAAGGCGCCGTGTGGTAGCTTTTGTATTGCGTTACTCACACCTTAGCAAGGCGTTATACGCTTTGAGGAAATAATCGAATATGAACAAATTAGTATTCAGAGTTTGTGACGATAGCAGTCCTTACTGGACTGATCTGGAAAGGTTATTTCAAAGTGAGTGGGCTGACTTTTCGTTTGCAGATACCTACAAGCCTGAATCTGAACTTCCTCCGGTTATTCTCGCTTTGAGAAACAATGAGGTTATTGGTGGTTTGGCTTATTCTCGATTCCGAGAGCCACATGGCAATTCAGAAGTAGTGTGGTTAAATGCTGTTTATGTTTCACCTGACTGGCGTGGTCAAGGCATTGCGAGTGAATTGATAAACCGAGGTGTTAGCCAAGTATCAGCAACAACTCAAAGTAATCTGTATGCTTATACTCATATTGTACCGTTGTATGAGTCTTTGGGCTGGTCAGAAGTTGACATTGAAAGTGAAGTAAATCATAAGGTTATGAAAGTATCGCTCTAGTGTTAGCACGCGTATAACAAAGCATTTAAGAGTGATTCGCAACGCTTGGCATTTTCGCTTCGCTCAAGTATAGCCAAGCGCTGCTCACACCTTAATGCGGCGTTATACGCTTTATGGAAAATAATACAAAAAGGACGTTATGAAGTTATCAGAATTACAAAGTCATATAAAAGAATTCGATTATGCGCCAGAGCAATCTGAACACTATTTTTTAAAACTAATCGAAGAAGTTGGCGAATTATCGGAATCTATTCGTAAAGGTAAAAGTGGGCAACCAACGCTAGATGAACTTAAAGGTTCAATCGCAGAAGAGTTATATGACGTCTTGTATTATGTTTGTGCTTTAGCCAATATTCACGGTGTAAACCTTGAGAAAACGCATGAACTAAAAGAAGTTCTGAATAAGGTTAAGTACAACCGCTAGAACGCGTATAACAAATTGTTCAAGAGGGATTCAGCACGCGTGGCATTTTTACTATGCGTTGGTTTTAGTGATTAAGGCGGTATGCGGTAGCATTGGTGTTGCGTGCTTCACCCCTTAACAAGGCGTTAGCAATATAAGAGGAAATCAATATGTCAGGAATTACTGAGTTAGATGAATTATTACGCTCTATGAGTCCAAAGTTAATGGAAACAGAGTTCGTGTTTTGTACTGTCTCTGGTGTTCTAACAGACTATATTGAGCTAAATCCTGTTGCTACGTTTATTGAATCTGAGGGTTTAACTTTAGTACTAGAAAAATCATCGGCAGAACAAGCAGGTTTGTCGTTTGACGGTACATTTAGCCAAATCACTTTGACGGTGCACTCTAGTTTGGAAGCTGTTGGTCTTACAGCAGCAGTGGCTAGCAAGTTAGCATCAAAGGGCATTAGTGCTAATGTCATTGCTGCTTATTATCACGACCATATCTTTGTTCAAAGTAGCAAAGCTGAAATGGCAGTTTCAGCGTTAGAAGAGTTCAGTGCTTAACGTTGAGCCATATTGCTAACAAAGCATTTAAGACGGATTCCCAACGCTCGGCATTTTTGGTTTGCTTCAACTTAAGTGTCTACGTCACAATACTTTAAGTGCAGTGGTCTGCGTTGCTCACCACTTAATGCGGCGTTAGGCTTCAAGGAGGAAGTTGTTAGTGCTGAAACGACACTGGACATCAGAAAATCTGGTCTTCTCTGAGTTTTCAAATGATGAGGCGCATTTAGCCAAGTCAATTTTTGACAGTAACTCAAACGTAAAGGTATTGGAGCCAACGTTTAGAGAATGGCCTTTAGCTGAATATGAAAAACTGATCAATGAAAGTTGTCGGTCAAAATTACCTGATGACCAAGAAGCATTTTACCTAAGAAAAATCAGTACTAAGAAAGATGAGGTGGTTGGTTATGTGCAGTTGGAATTTCATGCTCCTTCTGACGGTACTCTTTGGCTCCCAATGTTAACTATTCTCCCGAGTTTTAAGGTAAGGGCTTAGGCTCAGAAATTGTTAGTAGTGTCATCGCAGTAGCCCGTGAATATACAAAGATTCAGCGCCTAGGTTTAAATGTTTATGTGGAAAACATCCCTGCTTTTAGGTTCTGGTACAAACAAGGTTTCACACAAATCCGGGCTTTCGAGCCAGAAATAGAATTAGGCAAAGAGTACAATTGCTTAGTGTTATATCGTGAGTTAGAAGCCTAACAAAGCGTTCAAGAGTGACTCACAACGCGTGGCATTTTTGATTTGCGTTGAGCTAAGTGACTACGGTGCTTTGCTGAAGCTTTTGTATTGCGTTGTTCGCACCTTAACGCGGCGTTAGCAAGCTTAAAGGAGTAAGTGTATGTTTTCGCATTACATATTATATGTATTGAATCAAGAAGCGAGTTCCAAATTCTATGAACATGTATTGGGTTTAACCCCAGTATTGGACGTTCCGGGCATGACAGAGTTTCAGCTAAGTAACAATTGTAAGCTAGGTCTGATGCCGTATGCGGGCATAAATAAACTATTAGGTATGGACTGCACATCCTCTAGTGAAGCTTGCCTTAATCCTAGTTCAGAGTTGTACTTGGTAGTAGATAATCCTCATGATTACCACAAACGTAGCTTGAACTTTGGCGGCGTAGAATTGAGCCCGGTACAGGAAAGGGATTGGGGGCACATTGTAGGTTATAGCAAAGATATTGATGGTCACATCATAGCCTTTGCAAAACCTTGCTAACAAAGCATTTAAGAGGGATTCACAACGCTTGGCAGTTTTGGTTTGAATTAGCTTAAGTGTTTACGTCACAATGGTTTAGGTTAGGTGGTGTCGTTGTTCACCCCTTAATGCGGCATTATATGCTTTAGGGATTTCTGAACAGGATGTTTTTGATACTAGCAATATTGGGTGCTATCTACCTATTATTTAAGCTGTACCAAGAAGGCGAAGAGATAGGTTGGAATAGAATTTTAGTTACTATCTTTTTTTTCAGCTATTCAGCTCTGTATTTGTATGTACCACCTTTCTTAGGCATGAATAACCAATATGCAGGTAAAATGTACGAATTAGTTCCAATCGGATGCTATTTCATGGCTTTACTTCCCGATATGGAAGAAGCAGAAACTGAGGCGAAAGCCTTCGTATTTTTCGCTTGGTGTGGTCTTATTCTCATAGCATCTTTCTTGGTTTACTTTAAGTTGTATGTGTGGTGATGGGTGCCAGTACGCATATAACAAACTGTTCAAGAGGGATTCACAACGCGTGGCATTTTCACTATGCGTTGGTTTAAGTGATTAAGGTGGTATGCGGCGGCATCGGTATTGCGTTGTTCACCCCTTAACAGGGCGTTATATTTTCGGGGGAGATATGAGTTTAGTCGAAGATTTTCTAAGTGAATTTTGTGAAATCGAAAAGTACTTACGTGTACTAACCAATAGCGACGAACACAAGTCATTTAGCAAAATGCTACAAGAATCTAAAACAAAAAATAGAGTCGTCAGTCGCTATATTGGTGAACTGGGCACGTTTGCAAGTTTAAGAAACTTGCTAAGCCATGAAAGATTTAGTGGTGCACATGTAGCATCACCCTCAGAACAAGTCGTTGAACGTATAAAAGAACTTAGAGCAAAAATAATTTCACAGCCTCGGCTATTGAAACTGTGCTCAGTTGAACTCTTAACTTTCGACAAGTCGGATACTATTCAAAAAGTTTTGCTCGAAATGAGGAAAAATGATTTTTCACAGGTCCCAATTCTATCGGGGGGCACTTTGTTTGGTGTGTTGTCGTCAAATACGATTTCTAGATGGCTTGGGTCTGATGCTTTTGAAGGTCTTTTCTGTACATCGGAAGCAACGGTTGAAGAAGTTATGGCACATCAAGAGTTTTCTGACAATTACGAGATTTTACCGCAAGATCAAACTTATGGTAAGGCAGTGGCAAAGTTTGAAAAAGCGACATCAACAGGTAAGGCTCTGGATGCAATTTTGATCACGCACTCAGGCAAACCAGAACAAAAGTTGCTCGGTATAGTTACAATGGCTGACATGCCTAAGATTATGAGTGAGCTGTACTAAAAATATAACAAACTGTTTAAGAGTGATTCGCAACGCGTGGCATTTTTACTATGCGTTGGCTGTGGTGTTTAAGGTGGTATGCGGCGGCTTTGGTATTGCGTTGCTCACCCCTTAACAGGGCGTTAGGGTACAAACGTAAAAAAGCCCACCATATCAACAGTGGGCTTGGAATTTAAGCTTCCTCTGCTTCACCTTGGCTAGAGTTACTTCTGTCGAAAGCAAACTCAAGTTTCAGAAACCAAGCATGAAATGCTGCAGAAACACTAAAACTAATCTTCATAGTCAACGCCTCTAAGGGTTGGTGACTATCAGGCTTGAAGGTGTGTTTTGAGTTTCAGGTATATTGAAATTAGTCGTTTTAAGTTAAATTAGAGAGAGTTTTAATATTAGTGTTTGTCTTCAATCTTATGAGCTTTAGCATCTTAAGCATTGAAATAGTAGTCTAGTTTATGTAGTTCTTTACTCTAATCTTTATTCAGTTATGTTAGTTTCAGTATCTTACTTTTGGTATTTAGTTACCTTAATTTTGCCTGACACCTCGCGGATAACCGCTTGAAATTTATACTATGCATTTAAGCACTCATGTCAAGCGAGAAGTGCCTTAACAAAGCGTTTAAGGCAGATTCGCAACGCTTGGCATTTTTGGTTTGATTCAGCTCTAGTGTTTACGGCACAATGTTTTAGTTGTGGTGGTGGCGTTGCTCACTACTTAACGCGGCGTTATAAATCAAGATTGAGATTCGTGTCTGAAAACAGAATATTAAGATGACTTTATTGGTATGTGATTTGTATCATATTTGCTTTGATTGAGGGAATAAGACATGAACGACATACCTGTTCTGAATAAATCTGCGGAAAGGAAGTTAAGCATTATCAATGATACACCTGCAATATTTACTATCGTTGATAGCGATAGCGCAGTCGGTAGAAAGCCATTATACGAAATTGATAGCTTCAGTGAAGTTGGGAAATGGTGCGGTTTGATAATTCATCAATCAAAGAAACATGGTGTAGACCCACGCCTAGTCGCAGCAATAATGTATATGGAAACTACTCATGGCTGGTATGATAAAGTCTATCCTTTGAGAAAAACCATACTGCCGATGAATCTACATTATTCATATTGGAAAGACATTGGCGTCACTAAAGAAGCCCTAGGCTGTCCTTACTACAATATTGAGTTCGGGATCGCTCTATTATCTAGAATACAGGCTCGTATTGAAAATCCGACGATAAGAAAAATAGCTACGATCTATAATTTTTTGGGTGCTGAAGTAGTTAGCGATTACGGTGCACGTGTAGCCAAGCTATATCTTGAGCAACCATGGAGCCCAGCCAAATGTGCCGTTTAAAACACTTTATCGTGTCTATTGTTGTTTCTAGTATTCTAGCTTGCATTCCCCTGTATATTGCAGTTAAACATAACTCAATGGGAGAGTTTTGTACTGCTAAATCTCTAGCTCTAAGTACTTGTAGGTATGACTTTAACTATATTTTTATGGTTTGGGGTAGTTGGTTTGTAATTATCTTTGTTTGTTTAATTGTGCTCACTTTTTTAATGCTAGTCGTCAAACGGCTCGTACAAAAACAGTGGCAATGATTTATAACAAACTGTTTAAGAATGATTCGCAACGCGTGGCATTTTCACTATGCGTTGGTTTTAGTGTTTAAGGTGGTATGCGGCGGCATCGGTATTGCGTTGCTCACCCCTTAACAGGGCGTTATGGCGCAGGGCAAAATTCAGCTAAGGAAGCTAGATGAGTGATAAAGTTAAAGTAGCCTTGCAGTGGCTCAAAGAAATCTTGGATGCAGAGGTTGTGGAGTATCAAATAGTAGGTGGATTAGCGGCAACTATTTATGGTGGAAGTCGGGAAGTCGCAGATATAGATCTTTATATTCGAAACTCAGACGCAGATAAAGTGTTATCACATGTATCAAAATACATATCCAAACCGTTAACTCATTATGTCGAATATGGTTGGGATTTAGAGTATTTCCAATTGGTTTACCAAAATCAAAAAATTGAAATCGGTTTGTCTGAATATACTAAGATACAATCACATCAAGATGGCTCTTGGCACCAGCTTGAAATCTCCTTTTCAGAATCAGTTATTAAAAATTATCAAGGCATAGAGTTGCCAGTTATCCCAGTTCATCGTTTAGTCGAGTACAAGCGGATATTGGGCAGGGAAGTAGACCAAATTGACATACGAGAGCTAACGTTGAGCGTAGCTCCATAACAAATTGTTCAAGAGTGATTCGGCACGCGTGGCATTTTTACTATGCGTTGGGGTTAGTGATTAAAGTAGTATGCGTAGGCTTTTGTATTGCGTTGTTCACCCCTTAGCAGGGCGTTAGTACGGGTTTGACATCAAAGGTCATCAGTTTTGGTGTTTATCTGTTTTGGCGCTCATATTTACACCTTTAAGTTAGTGCCTTTCACGTTCTTTCCGGTGGCACTATATGCGGAGTGTTCGCTTTGATTTCACCGTTTACGGCTTCTAACTCTTAGCCTATTTCTTTGGCTCTTCTTCATTTTCGTAGTGGTTTTTGAGAGAACCTTGATTACTTTTGGTGTGGCTGTTGAAGTACGAGGAAAGAATCCTTTTCTAATTTGAAGCTAATGAATGTAGGGTAGTTCAGTACGTTTTTCTTCTAGCCAACTTTCGTCTCTCTATCGGTTTTAAGTTTTGTAGCTGCCCGTCTCACCTCAGTGTTCAAAGTCTTTCATATCATTTAAGTTTTCAATATCTTGGAGCGCATAAATAGAAGTAGCGCATGTACTAACAAATTGCTTAAGAGTGATTCGTAACGCGTGGCATTTTTACTTTGCGGTGGCTTATGGTGATTAAGGCGCTGTGCGGTATCTTTTGTATTGCGTTACTCACACCTTAGCAAGGCGTTAGCTCTCTCGAGAATTTAAGCAAAAGGAGGAAACATGGAAACTGTTACATTGCTAAAAGATGTGTTGTTAGATAAGGGGCAAATTCATAACTATTATGAGGGTAAAGTACCTCTTAATTTGTGGAGAGGATTAAATGTTAAAAAAGGTATGGAGCTTTTTGAACTAATTGAAGATACTCTACTTCTTTTAAATGGTAGACCTAGACCTGCTGACATTACTATTAAAGGAATGGGAGTTGATGCGAGAGTGTTAGTGAAAGACCGGCCAAGAGGCATCAGTACGTTTGATCGACCAGGGATACCACAGGGACCAAATTGGCAGCACTATCGGATACCAGAGGGCACACCTTTACCTTCTGGGTTGGCGATAGTTAAAGATCAGTATAACCCTCGTTTTGGTGCGTATCATTACACTATCGCTCCTGCTTATGATATGCCCTTGTCAAAGTTTAAGTTACTATTGAGTAAATTAGCGAAGTTAGCAGTAAGAGAGGCTGCGTAAGATGAATATACCTAAGCCATATGTACCGATGCTATTATCGGCAGTTAGAGATGCTGTTCTATATAATCAAAACTTGTTACATAGTGAAACTTTGCGAGAACGTGAAGATTATGAGGAATACTTAGTTCATTTGACTCAGTTTTTTGAATATTTGAAAGATGAATATAAAAGCAATGAAGCAGAATATGGTTTGAAGCTAGAGCAGTTGCTACCTGAACAAGCAGAGAGCTAACAAAGCATTTAAGAGTGATTCCCAACGCTTGGCATTTTGTATTTACGAAGGTATGGTTAGGTTTCGTGGTAGCGTTGCTCACACCTTAATGCGGCGTTATGCAATAGGGAGGAAAACTCAGGATGTGTGCAGGATTTGAAGGTTCATGTTTATGCGGAGGCGTCCGATTTTCTGTTAGTGGGTTTAGTGAAAAAGTAGCTAATTGTCATTGTTCTATGTGTCGAAAATTTCACGGTGCAGCGTTGGGAAACTGGTTGGGGTCAAAGGTTTAAGTTGGCTTACAGGTAAGCATTTACTCAAAGAGTTTGTTGCATCAAACGGAACGACTAGAATGTTCTGTTCTAACTGTGGTTCTAGCCTCGGGTTCAGGGTGAAAGGTGAGTCTCTGGAAAAGATCGAACTGGCTATTTCGGTATTTGATGTTGATATACCTGTAAAAGTCGATGCTCAAATTTACACGGGCTATAAGGCTAAATGGTGTGAATTGCACAAAGGTTTAGGTCTTGTGGTGGCGTTGCTCACTACTTAACGTGGCGTTATGAGCTAAAGAATAATTAGGAGAATAGTTCTGTTGATCAGTGTGGCTGTTTTTTGTGTCAGTGTGGGGTTCTACTTTTGGTATGGAGAAAGTGATACGTCGGTAAAGGAAGCCGGTATTGCAATGCTTGTCTATATTGCGTATACGATTTTGTATTTGTTTGTTCCGCCTTTCCCTTTGGGTACGTCATCACAAATGGGGCAATTATACGGTTTTGTGCCACTGTTATCTTTTGGGGCCATTTTATTTCCTCATTTAAATACACAATCACCGGAAACAATAACACGAACAATCGGTTGGGGTGGCCTTATCACAGTTGCGCTTATCCTCGTTTGTTTCAAACTTTTTGTCTGGTAAGTGGGCAACATAAGTACGCTCATAACAAACTGTTCAAGAGGGATTCAGTACGCCTGGCATTTCTGATATGCGTTGATTTTAGTGGTTAAGACGGCATGCGGCAGCATAGGTATTGCGTGCTTCACCCCTTAACAAGGCGTTATGCTTAATCACGTAAAATCAGTGGTTTATTGTTTTTCTTTGTTCCCTCGGCTGGTTGGTTTCGAGTTTGTCGGCAAGTTAACTTCATTGGGCACTGTTTTTTGGACACTTATTCTTTGGCGCTGAAAATTCAGATAGTTGCCTCAATCAGCAATTTGATCTTCAGTTTTTGAGTTTTAGCGGCCGAATTTCAAAGCTCGATTTTCAAAACTATGAGTCATTTCGGTTTTCTACGTTTTGGCTTTGGTTTGTAAATCAAAGTCGAGTTAATTTTGTGCCTAATAAAGCGTAACCCATTGAAAATTAATCACAAAAAGCGTTCAAGAGGGGTTCATGCCGCGTGGCATTTTTGCTATGCGTTGATTTTAGTGTTTAAGGTGGTATGCGGTCGCTTCGGTAATGCGTTGCTCACCCATTAACAGAGCGTTATGTTTGCCAACGGCATCGAAAAGCTAATGTAATTCAATGTTATATGATAATTAGAGCTTTCGACTGAGCTCCAGAAGCCTACAACTGGCGTTATGATGAATATCATACTGAAATTACCCTTGTTGCATATTCGCGAACTAGTGACACATAGATGTATACGCCCATCAAATTCTATATTTCTTTACCTTTTGACTTGTTCTGGCTCGGACGCAAAACTAAGGCAAAGTTTGATTACATTCGAACGACTCCTCCACGAGATATGGAGGCTGTATGGGATTTTAAAATATACAATAAAAACGGAATTGAGTGCGTTGATTGTAAATCCGGAAGGCTGTCTCCTTCAATTATCGAAACCCTCATTTTGGTACGTTGTGGTGGAAGATTCCACAACATACTAAAATACCAAATGGTTTGCATGTTTCGCTGGGCGAAGATGGAGGTAAAGGGAAGCATCATTTCACAATTCGTCCGCTTCAAGATATGCCTCTTAGTTTATATTTGACAAAATTGCAGCAGTTAGAATCTAGTGCCAGACCATGTTTTATTAATTCTCCAAACTCACAGGTAGGTTGAAATGTTCAATGAAAAAGAGCTCCGTTATATTAGGCTGTGCTTAAAAGAAAAACTAGAAAGAGAGCATGTTCTGTTATCCCAATTGGGCGAAGACAGTGATGAGTATATGGAAAAAGCAAATGATCTTATGGTACTAGACTCTTTGATCGCCAAGCTTAGCCAATAGGCAAACATAACAAAGCGTTTAAGAGTGATTCCCAACGCTTGGCATTTTTCATCCATCGTTGGGTTTCGTGTTTACGGTGGTATGGTTAGGTTTCGTGGTTGCGTTGCTCACACCTTAATGCGCGTTATGGCTTTCGGAATAATTCGAGTTAGGTAGCACAGTTGGTATTACTAAATATAGTGCCCTAACTCTCGCTAATCGAGCGTTATCAACTTATCATATATCAAATGTTAATCGAAAAGTTGAAAGTTTATGTCATTCTCTCCTTGTCCAAATTGTCATTCTGAATATGTGTATCAAGATCAAGCTAACTTGGTTTGTCCGGAGTGTGCGTTTGAGTGGAACCCTGGTGAATTTGCCCAAGATGAACTTATTAATGTTAAGGATGCAAATGGTACTTTGTTAGCCGAGGGTGACAGAGTTACTTTGGCAAAAGATCTTAAAGTTAAAGGTAGCTCCCTGATGTTGAAAATCGGTACAAAAGCAGTTGTTAGACGTATTGTTGATAGTAAAGATCACCAACTCGACTGCAAGGTCGATGGTGCTGGAGAAATGATGGTAACAGCGGCGTTCGTGAAAAAAGCTTAGGCTCGCGAAGTTAAGTATCGCCATAACAAAGCATTTAAGAGTGATTCCAAACGCTTGGCATTTTCAGTTCAAGGTTGGGTTTTGTGGGGTACACCAGCTTTTGGGACGCTCAGTTTTTAGAGAACTCGTGGTCCCTAAGTTTTTGCAGAAAGTCGTCACTCATTATATCTAGCCCTAAAGCATCAAACGCACTCCGTGTATCAAATAAAAAAATAAACTCTCTCTCTATTTCAGACAGCTTTTCAGTGCCAATTGCCTTTTCGAGTTTTAACCTTAGTTTTTTGGTTTTTTCGGAAGGCTTCTCTTTTAAGCATTGCTCAACCGTCTTTTCAGACAAGTACATGACAGTATAGTATTGAATTTCCGGTGATAAACTATGTATCCAATGATCTTCAGAAATAACAAAGTCCCGCTCATTTACACAATCAAAAGCAAATGAATTTGAAAATGTAATGAGGGTAAATACAAAGAGTAACGTTGATTTATAAGCTTTCATATGTACACTGACAAAATTTAAGTTCTTTCCCTGTTTTACTCGTAAAGTGCATCAAAGCTTCATTCTTTATGATTTTTCGAGTAATTACAGGTATTGATGTTGCACCACGAGCGAAGGTTTCCCAATCTGCTGTTGATATATTGTATGTGGCTGTAGCAAATGTGTTTTTGAAGAAAATTTGGTAAGTCGCGGTTGATCCACCAAGCACAGAAAGTAGCTTCATGTTTGTAACTCGTTTGTTGATTTCACGGATGCTGTTATGAGAACTTTCAGATACTACAAGTCCTTGAATCATGAATTTTTTTACTGCTATGTCCTCTGCCTTAAATGGGTGTTTTGATGCATAATATTTGCTTCTGTTTAGTGGGTACGTTTTGTGAGTTTAAAATGTGACGTATAGCTCAATAAAAGGTTTTTTCATTCTTTCCTAAGATTAGAACAAACATAACAAAGCATTTAAGAGTGATTCATAACGCTTGGCATTTTTAGTTCCATCTTTGGGTTTTGTGTTTACGGCGGTAAGGTTACGGTTCGTAGTAGCGTTGCTCACACCTTAATGCGGCGTTATGTAACTTCATGATTAGTCAGTTTCAAAACAATATGATTTCAATTATAAAATTTTCTTCTCTTTTTTACATGAGGTCGAATCAGCGGCACATTATATATCTTAAGATACTTACTAAGGATTGAGGTGAAAATGAAATTGCCAACATGGGAAAATCTTCGTGCCAATTACCCTGCTTTACCAGCTAATGTGGTTTTTAAAAAAATTGGTGGTAAAGTAGGTTCGAAGTACGAACTAGGTATATTTTCAAACGCTTGTGCTATTTGAGTTTCCAAAGCTCTTAATGGTAGCGGCGTAGAACACAAAATTCCTCGTTACAACGCGATTAGTCCGGAAGGAAAAATGAGTCTTCAAGTCTCTTCGGGACAAAATAAATTTTGGTATATTTTTCGAGTCAAAATTCTTATCAAATACCTATCAGAAAAATACTTTAGCCCTGAAGAGCTGACTCCCGAAGAGCACCTAGAGAAAATTAAAGAGCGTAAGGGCATAATTATCTATCAAGTTGACGGATGGAGTGATGCGACAGGGCATGCTGACCTATGGGGTGGGAATAAATGCGTATACCAAGGGTATGCATCAGTCACTCACAAAGTTCTGTTCTGGGAGTGCACATGATCAAGGTTATGACTTTCATACTTTTACTGATGTCATTATCTTTAAAAGCTAATACTGGTCCCCAATCTAATATCGATGAACGACTAATACAATTCGCGAGAGCGAATTGTTTATATCAGTACTTTCAACATAAAAACTATGACTTAGGTGATATTAGAAATATCTCTGCAGGTATAGTGCAAATGAATTCTATATCACCAGACACTTTCGTTGAAGTATCTAGGCTAGTAAAAAAATATGAGCCCGCAATTAATTATAAGAATGAGACGTCTCCTTTACTCGCGAAGTGTTTTACTTTGGAATACGATCCTTTTTTTCTAGAAAATCTGAGCTTGTTAACTCAGGTTGAGTAAAGTTACATAACAAACTATTTAAGAGTGATTCGCAACGTATGGCATTTTTGCTATGCGTTGCGTTTAGTGGTTAAGGTGTTGTGCGGAAGCGTCGGTATTGCGTTGCTCACACCTTAACAGGGCGTTATGCGACCTAAAGGGAATTGAGATTTATGGATAAATTTGGAATGCTTCAAGAACTTGGAGCGGGTGACTTTAAGCACCTTAACGGTTCATTGGAAGTACACCTGAAAGGCACTGAACAAGTTCTAATTAACTGGGGTAGTAGCGAGTTACTTCAAATCGCAGGTCTCTTTCATGCCGCGTATGGAACAGCGGATTTCGATGAAAATATGGTGTCGCTAAGCCAGCGCCAAGAAATAGCGCGAATTATTGGTAATGATGAAGAAGCATTGGTTTATTTGTATTGCTCATGCGACCGAAAGTATGTATTCCCTCAATTTGGCAAAGTGCTAGAAATCCAATTTAAAGACAGATTTACTGGTTCAACATTCAAACTCGACAGTGCAATGGTGAAATTGTTTTGCGAGTTAAAGGTCGCTAATGAGTTAGAGCTTGTTTATAGCAGTGCAGAGTTCAAACTCAAATATGGTGCTGAGCTATTTGAACTGTTCCAAGGTATGGATAGCTACTTAAGTACCGAGGCTAGAAAGGCGTACAAATCAGCATTGTCGAATTTCGCATAACAAACTGTTTAAGAGGGATTCGCAACGCGTGGCATTTTTACTATGCGTTGAATTTAGTGATTAAGGTTTTATGCGGTGGACTCGGTATTGCGTTGCTCACGCCTTAATAAGGCGTTAAGTGCAATCAACAATAGTGACATCAAAAAGTAGGGAAGTATGAGTATTAATATAAAGTGGATGGTGATTGTCGTTTTAAAGTGTCAGCTGAAGACGGCTTTACGTTTAATGTTGACGCTACAACTGAGAAAGCCTCTTGCCCAACGGAAATTCTATTGTCGGCTTTAGGTTCATGCAGTGCTACGGATGTCGTCTTGTTACTGCAAGATCAAGGTGTTGAAGTTAAAGGCCTAGAAAATACGGTTACTTTCGCCCTAACAGAATCAGAGCCTCGTTTATATAAATCGGCAAACTTACACTTTACAGTAAATGGCAGTGGTTTTAAGGAGTCTGACATTTTGCGATCAGCTCAAGGAGAAGCGGTGGAAAAGCATTGTCATGTTTGTCTGTTGAGCCCTACGATCGATATCACTTGTTCAGCTGAAGTGGGTAAAAATTGCAACTAACAAACTGTTCAAGAGGGATTCGTAACGCGTGGCATTTTTACTATGCGTTGAGTTCAGTGATTAAGGTGGTCTGCTGTGACATAGGTGTTGCGTTACTCACCCCTTAATTGGGCGTTAGGTGATAAGCTAGGTCTTTTAGATTGAAGCCACAACCACTTACTTCATTTCGTAAGTGGTTGTGGAGTTTTATTAAAAGTTTGTGTTAGTCTTTTTTAAACATGGCTGAATCCGGATCAAACCAAGGGCGGTAAGCATTTTCACCAAGGCCATCCCATGTTTCAATTAATTGCATAGTTTCGCTATCAGGATATATATCTTTATCTGGAGCTAATGAACTTAACCATGCCCAATCCTCATTCCATTTAAATTCAATTTTAAAATCACCGTCAGGATGAACAACAAAACGAGCTTTATTCCAAGGCTTGCTCTGTTCTTTACTAGACATTAAATCAAATAAGTCACTAAAGGCATCATCAAGTTCAATGTTATCAGAACTATAGATGTCGAGATCCTTCACATCATCTGAGTTAGCATCTACTAAGTACCGGTCTTGAAAATATACCGCTCTAGTAGAAAGGTTCATAGCAATGTCAACCCAAGCTACACACCACTGTTCGGGAACCACCTCCGAGATAGCTCCTCCAATATGGTTATAAATTTCTTCCGCTGATGAAAACATAAATTTACCTTAATTCTTAAATACCAAACGATTGGTGGAGCCACCATTTACAGTCCACTTTGAAATAAGTTTGGATTGTGTCTCTCCTTTACCATACTTAATTCGGATATCTACTTCCACGTATTTTCCTTCATCAAGTGCCAGTGACCACCATCATAGTTTGGGTCATCCCCTCCATACTTTGATTGAGTAGATGAATTACGGTGCAGTTTATCACGCATAGCTTGATTTTTAATGGGAGACTTTTGCAGTTTCCCCGTTATTCGTATTGTTCTACCTTGTGCGTCGGTTTCGTAGGTGTACGTTACTGGGCTTCCTTCATGAGTTGAGGTTACCTCATATAGAGTATTCGGTTCAGGAGGTTCTAGTTCGATCGCCCACGATCTCTGTTTCCCTTTTATGCCTGAAGCTTGTCCTGCACTAACCTTAACAATTGGTTTCTGCTCACGGGGAATATTCCCAACTGAATCATTAGTTAGTGAGTTTGTCTGTGTCGCAGAGCCTGTAGCACTTTTAGGTTTTGGCGTAGAAGCTTGACTGCCACTGTCTCCTACGAGCATTGTTGGGTTTCCAATTACTATTTTACTGCCGTGAGCCGTTCCGTGCCCCCATACGAACTGCGAGCTTTCCATTGATAAACACCAAACTAGAATCTTGGCTTATGGAATCTGGTGGACCAACACAAACAAGACGGTCCCCTTTTCGAGCCGCAGGTAACCCACCAATTTTAACATTGGGTGAACCAACGACAACAGGGCCGCCCACATGCGGAATTTTAGCGGTGACTTTGGGGCAGATGTGCATTGATGTTATTGTTGCTGTGGGTTTTCCCATGGCCACCCCTTACTGTAGATTGAGTTGCATATATTGTTCCTGATAAGGCATCTATATTCTGTGGCTAGTGTAATATTTGAAGTCACATCAACTAACAAACTGTTTCAGAGTGATTCGCAACGCGTGGTATTTTCACTATGCGTTGGTTTTAGTTTTTAAGGTGGTATGCGGCGGCTTTTGTATTGCGTTGCTCAACTCCAAAAGGTCATTAATACTCAAAGGTCAAATATGGATATTTACCCAGAAATCGAGTTATCTAAAGCGCAGCATAATGCAATTGAAGCTCTTAGAAACAAGTCGTTTCCTGAACACCAAGTTACTCGCTCTTACTATAAGCAACTCCCGCATATGAGAGTTCTGAATTACGAAGGTGATCAGTTAGTTGGTTACATGGGATTAGACTACAGAGTTGTTCGCGTTGGTGATGAAATTTATAAAGTATTAGGTGTGAGTGACTTTTGTGTCGAGAGCACAGTTCAAAGACAAGGTATTGGCACAAAAATGTTGTCTCAACTCAGCGAGTATGCGTCCACTAAAGATGTCGACTTCATCATTTTAGTCTCCGATTTGGAACGTTTTTATGTGGCTAATGGTTATATGCGCCTTAACTCTCTAAGTTCTTGGTTGCGAGTTCACGAACATAAAAATTACGGTGTCGCTGTAGAGCAACTAGATGATTTATATGTTAAACCTATCAGCGGCAAAACTTGGGCTGTTGGTCATATAGATTGGTTAGGGTATATGTATTAGTCTGTAGTGGGCTAATAATTGGTTCACAACAAGAGTGGTTACACATGGCATTTTCACTATGAGTTGATTTAAGTGATGTGGGGCAGTTTTGTATTGTGATACTCACTCCTTAATAATGTGCTGTAACTCTTAGGAAGCAAAGGTTTAATTTATGAAATGTAGAGTACTAGTAACCATCATAAGTATTGCTCTTTGTAGTGTAGGAGAGGCCGCGAATCCACTAAGTATTCAAAGCGATGAGCAACTGTTTAAAAACTTCGCTCTCTCATCTTGCATTGCGACTAATTACAAAGGATCAGCTGTTGCGAAAGATGCGATAACGGCGATGCAAGGCTACAGAGAGTTTTCCGAGCTTCCTTTGGAGTCATTCTTTGGGGTTAGCGAGCTATTGGAAAAATATGATATGGCTATTTACAAATCAAAAAATGGTAACGTGATCAAATTGGCCTACTGTATAGACTTTTCTAATTCAGACGATGTGCATAAGCTATACATTAATGCGAAATCAGAGTTATAACAAACTGCTCAAAGTTGATTCGCAACGTGTGGTATTTTTACGGCGCAATACGTTGAGTGATGAAGATGATTTTTAGTGGCTTCTGTATTGAATTACTCATCTCTTAGCGGGGCATTATGCGGTGATGTAAATATGAAGATATTTTTAATAGTAGCAACACTCGTTCAGTTCACTCTCCTGAGTTTCTCGAAATACTATTGCTCAATTGCAAATGAGGTGCTTAGAAAGGCGGTGGAAACTAAAGAGAGTAATTTTCTATCTTTCCTTGATAAGTATGATTATTACAATGACTTAGATAATTATCTAGGCTTAGCGTCCGCTACAGTGTGGGTTATGGTCGTGCTCGTGATAAAGTTGAAAAACGTATCAAGCACCGATATGGCTCATATGGCTGTTTGTTTGCCGTTATTTTTTCATGTGGTTTTGATGTCGATGTAGTTTCAATAGTTGTGGTTGGGTGATTAGGTACAACAAACGGCTCAGGCTAGCGTACCATACATGGCATTTCCAATTAGCGTTTCTTATACCTTACGAGCGCGTTTTCCCACAAGGAGTAATATGTGATTGTAGTAGCAAGGTTTTCTTTTCCTCATGAAGCTCATATTGCGAGAGCAAGCCTAGATAGTGTCGGAATAGAAAGTTACATCGCTGACGAGTACACGGTAAATACTCAGTGGCTTTATTCAAATGCAATAGGCGGCGTCCGTCTGATGGTGGACGAAAGTGATGCAGAAGATGCGAAACAAATACTTAGTAGCGATTTCTCAGAATCATTGGGAAATGAAGTTGACGTTGATGAAGAAAAAGACGTTTGCCCTAAATGTGGTAGTAAAGATCTATTTGCATTTACAAAAGGTAAACGCCCAGCTTTCTTAGTTTTTATTTTACTGGGTTTTCCACTGTTTTTTTACAAGCATGGTTATAAGTGTAAGCAGTGTGGGGAGTTTAGTGAAAAACTTTAAATCTTTAGATAACAAGGTATTAAAGAGATAATTTGTACTCGTAGTATTTTTACGATGAGTTATGTCGAGTGCCTATACAAGAAGTCAGAGTTACTGCTTGCTTACAAGCAAAGCATTATACGATAGTGAAGGAATAACATTGAATGAGTGAAATTAAAACAATAGAGCAGTTAAAAGAAATTTACGCAGAGCCAAGTGCGAGAGCTAAAAATAAAGCTCTGCCTGTGCTGGATGTTCATGCGATTACATTAATTAATAACTGCCATTTTGCAGTTCTAAGTACCGCTGATTCACAAGGGTATATCGATCTTTCTCCTAAAGGAGGGGAGCCTGGCTTCGTAAAAGTTTTAGATGAATCAACATTGTTGCTCCCTGATAGCTCGGGGAACAATCGTATCGATAGTCTAAAAAATATCATTAGTAACCCCAAGGTAGGGTTGTTATTGATGGTAAATGGTATTGATGAAGTGCTCCGTATTAAAGGAATCGCAAGTATTCACACCGACGCCAACTTGATATCTGCTTGCCCCGATGGAAGTAAAGATCCTAAGGTTGTTATCAAAATAGTCATAGAGAGTATGTATTTTCATTGTGCGAAAGCGGTGATGAGAGGGAAACTTTGGTCTGATGACTATAAAGTAAATCGCTCAATTCTCCCTTCATTAGCTCAAATCTTTAAAGATCAACAAAAGTTAGAAAGTAAAGCGCTTAATCAAGAAGAGATGTTGAAATATTACCAATCTAGCCTTTAGAACGAGCTTGGTAATATATTGAAAAGATAGAAAAATTAGGTTCGACCGTGCTCTGCGGAAGTATGGATTAGGTTTAGTGGGGATGTTACTGTCTCAATAATGTTAGTTCACCAATAAGCAATTGTTAGTCCAAATTTTAAAATGAAAAATGCAGAAAAATTTACTCTAGAAAATTACGTTTTGGCTAGTCCGGGAGTTAGGTGTGTTGGACAAATGATTGATCTTTTTGTCAGTTTTAGCATTTTTACTCTCGTTTTATGGGTCGGCTTAGAAATCGGTATTGAAAAAGAGCTTGTGCGCGCTACAGCAGTAACTGCGACTGTATCGTATTACCTTTTTTCTGATTGTTTACCAAATGGTCAAAGTGTGGGTAAAAAACTTTTGGGCATTGCAGTTATAAGTGCAAGAACGGGTAAAAAGTGCAATATTTTTCAGTCGCTCTTTCGAAATGTTATTACTCCATTCTTAGGTTTTATTGACTCAATTTTCATTCTTGGTAAAAAGAGGCAACGGCTCGGTGATAAGTTGGTGAGAACGGTGGTGGTAGTGCACTAGTTTGTTGAAAAAATTGATAGCGCTGAGGACTTGCGTTCAAGTCGGGCTTTGTTTTCGTGGTGGAACAGCCTCGCTTAGGAGGTAGCGTTACTCACATACTTAATGTAGCGTTGTAAGAAAATTGGTATTGGAGTCCAAGTTTTATGTCAGAAAAAGAGAAAATGTTAGCAGGTGAGCTTTATGACCCAAGTGATGAAGAGTTATTAAAGTTAAGGTTGAGCGCTAGGTTACTAACTGAAAAATTGAATGCCACGTCTGTTGAGCATAAACAAAAGCGAGTTCAAATAACTAAGCGCTTGTTCGGCACAACAGGTGACGATATTCATGTTGAATCTTCTTTCAATTGCGACTATGGATCCAACATTCACGTTGGAGATAATTTTTACGCTAATTTTGGTTGTGTGATTTTGGATGTTGCGGAAGTTAAGTTTGGTGATAACTGTTTACTTGGGCCTCAAGTTGGAATTTATACTGCGACTCATCCCTTAGATCCTATCGAGAGGAATAGTGGTTTAGAGCTAGCAAAGCCCATAAACATTGGTGACAATTGTTGGATAGGTGGCCATGCCGTAATCAACCCTGGCGTAACACTTGGGAACAACGTGGTGGTAGCCTCTGGCGCAGTCGTTACAAAGAGTTTTGGAGACAATGTCGTTGTTGGTGGCAACCCAGCCAGAGTACTGAAGGAAATCGTCACTAAGCGATAATAAAGTATATGGACTATTTTGAGCCTGAGTTTAGGACTTATGATCAACTCACTCCAAGCTTTGATGCGTTCAGCGGTTACTTGTTGACGCACTTGAATGTCTAAAATTTGCTTCAATATAGAATCGTGACACGTGGCGCTTTTACCGTGCGTTGAGCTTGTTTAAAAGTCTCATACGAAATCATTTGTATTACGTGTCTCACACTTTTATTGTATTTTCGTCACCAATAACAAACCAAAAGGCTGGCTCCAAAATGTTAGTAACAAAGATTGAAACGGAACGATTAATTCTAAGAGAGCTAGTTGAAGATGATGCAAGCGAATTGTTTGACATCTTCTCAGACCATGAGGTCATGAAATATTGGAACTCTGGCCCTTGGGTTTCAATTGAAGAAGCGCGGACATTTATAGCCAAGAGTACACAGGCCATGAATAGCAATACAGAAGTGACACTAGGCATCTTCCTAAAGAGCAATGCCCAACTTCTGGGTAAGATAATGCTGTTTAATCACGTGAAAGAGTCTAGGCGCGCAGAAATTGGCTTTGGCGTTAGTCGTCATTTCTGGGGTAAAGGCATTGTATTAGAGGCGGGAACTGCATTAATCGAACACGCATTCAAAACACTGAATCTACGTCGAATCGAGGCTGAGATAGATCCAGACAATGCTTCTTCAGGTAAAGTCTTGGAACGGTTAGGTTTTATAAAGGAAGGTTTCCTAAGGCAGCGTTGGGAAGTGAATGGAGTAGTCTCAGATTCCGCAATTTACGGGTTGTTAGCTAAACCCTTAGACAGCGTTTAGTATCCGGCCTTAAACGCATCTAATAGGTCTAGCCTGCTCGTGCTCTATACACAGCCTTACATTTGACGGCGAGGTTTCTTGAATTGACTTGGTGGTCACTGAATGTACTATCAAGGATAGGACTTACTGCAAGGATAGCAGCATGAGCGAGAAATTATTTTGGGTTAATCCCTACCAAACAGAACTTAACTCAAGAGTGACCAATGTAGACGGAAATAAGGTTGAATTGGACCAGACTATCTTCTTTGCAGAGTCTGGAGGCCAAGAGAGTGATAAAGGAACGATTAATGGTATTCCGGTTTTGATTGCTCAAAAGTTAGGTGTTCGACTTATTTACACATTGGAATCCTCTCCCAATTTTACTCTTGGTGACATTGTAACTACGAATATTGATTGGAAGCGTAGATACGCCTTAATGAAGCTACACTTTGCGGCTGAAGTGGTGCTCGAGATGTTTTATCAGCGTCGGGAAGGCATTGTTAAGATAGGCGCGCATATTTCTGAAAATAAGAGTCGCATAGATTTCGAGTGGTCTGAAAGTATTGGCCCGCTATTGAAAGAAATTGAAACTGATGTGCAAGATTTGATTAACTCTGATTCAGTTATTATTAGTGACTTTTCCGATCAAGAGAGCGAAAGAAGGTATTGGAGAGTGGATGGGTTTGCGCAAGTACCTTGCGGTGGCACTCATTTAAAGCGCACATCAGAAGTCGGCCAAATTCAATTAAAACGCAAGAACATCGGTAAAGGCAAAGAAAGGGTAGAGATAACCTTATGCTCGTAAGTCGATAGGGCATTAGAAATAGATTCCTAACACGTGGCATTTTAATTCATGTGAGATTCACATTTGCGATATGATGGTTGAGATTGAGGGCGTGTTGGCTACTTCTTAACGAAAGGTTACAGGGGCGAGAGGATGATATGTCGAAAGTAACATTGAAAGGCTTTATTTTAGTTCCGGAAAAGGATTTAGAATTAGTAAAACATGCGTTAATAACTCACAAAAGGCTCACGTTAGAAGAGCCGGGCTGCCTTACTTTTCTTGTGACTCAAAGCTCGACTAATCCTTTTCGTTTTGATGTCTATGAGGAGTTCGTCGACAAAGCCTCTTTTAAGCAACATCAGGAAAGAGTTCAAGCCTCACATTGGGGAAAAGTAACTGCCAATGTTAAACGTCAATACGAAATCTTTGAATGTGTGCATGACTAATCGAATCGGAGTGATTTAGAGCGTTTACGCTTTGTTTTTTAGGTTGTTCTACGCTCTACTATGTTGCTTTATTCATCTATTAACCTGGCTTAGTGTTCCTGATACTTTGCCGTATTAAATCTAGAAATTTTAATGGAAGTGTTATGTTTAGAGTTGTGTATGAATGGCGTGTGCCAAGTGAAAAAATGGATGAGTTTCAAAATATATGGCGTTCGACGACAGATTCAATTCATCAGTCAGTAGATGGGGCGCTTGGTAGTTTTATGCTTCGTGCTTACGATGTACCGGAAAAGGTTTTAACTATTGCCAAGTGGCGAACACGTGAAGACTGGGAGCGGTTTTGGGGAACTAGTAACCCAGAAAAAATGAAGAAGATGAGTGAAATTGCAGAGCGTATTTCAGTTGAACCATTCGATGAAATTGAAGATAGAACTAAGTAGGGCTAGAAGCAAACAACAGAAACGTTAAAGTGATGCCTAATGCACAGTTTGGCGGATAATATGAAAGACAACCTTAACGAAGGAATAGGGTTATGCAGATTTTAATCGTTGGAGGTAGTAAGGGTCTAGGAAGGTTCTTGGCTACGAACTTACAGGGTACAGAAATTTATACGATTTCTAGATCAAAGCTAGTTGAGGAGGGAGTCGCTTCTGTTTGTATTGACGTTGATCCCGGTAAAAAGCCAGATTATACGTGCTTCAAAGGTGTAGAGTTTGACATCATCGTTTATTTGGCGTCCATGTGGGGAGAGTCTTCAGAATTGACAACAAACGAACTGATTGAGTTTATGAATGTTGGCCCGATTGGGTATCTTAATTTAGTCAATGAGCTTAACGCTTTAGGTTCACTTAACGATAAATGCAATATTGTATCTATTGGCTCTACAGCAGAGCTTTCAGAAAGTAGTGAATACCCTGCATTCGCCCTCAGTAAAAGATTACTCAAAGATATTTCTAGCCAGCTGCAAAACGTTTATCGTGATTACCGCTTTACTCACTTTACAATAGGTGGGATCGGGCATGCTGAAGAGGAACGTATTGAGTATTCGAGTGTTTTGGAGATTATAAATATGCTAACTAAGCTTGATCTAAACACATACCTTTCAAATATGTATATAAAGTCCAAGCTAGGAATGTAGCTCTCAAGCTGTATTACGTACCTGCTCCTATGGTTTGGCATCATGTGCATTCTTTTTATTGAGCTATGGTTATAACTCCAATGAAAGGAGTTTACTTATGTCATACATTGATGGTTTTGTCGCTGCAGTACCGACAGCGAATAAAGAAAAGTATATCGCACACGCAAAAATAGCAGCAGAAATGTTCAGGGAGTTTGGGGCCTTAAAGGTTGTTGAGACGTGGGGGAGTGAAGTACCAGATGGTGAGATCACATCATTTCCCATGGCAGTTAACGCTGAAAGCAACGAAACCGTTGTGTTTTCGTGGGTAGTCTGGCCTTCAAAAGAAGTTCGAGACTCAGGGTGGCTGCGGATCATGGGTGATCCTCGAATGAGTCCAGATAATAACCCAATGCCCTTTGATGGAAAGCGTCTCATTTATGGCGGATTTGATGTTATTTTGGAGCAGTAAAATACCAAAGAATCTCAACTCGATTCGTGACACTTGGTGTTTTAATCAGTATTACGCTTCTGATGTACGTTCAATAGAGTATTCCGCGATAAGTGTTGATAAAACTCCATTTGGAGGCTTAGAGTAAAAATGGAAGAGATAAATTATTCACTGATTGTCGTATCAGCTATCGCTGCCATCGCTAGCCCCGGACCTGCAACTCTTGCGATAGCAGGCACGTCAATGAACCACGGTCGGCGCTTTGGTGGGTATTTGGCTGCAGGTGTTTTAACGGGGTCTTTATTTTGGTCAACCTCAGCCGCTTTTGGTCTCGCAACCATACTCTATAGCAATGTTTGGCTTTTTGAAATTCTTAGATATTGTGGGGCATTTTATCTTTTATATTTGGCTTTAAAGTCCGTACATTCTGCCTGCAACATCGAGCAGCTAAAGTTACCCAAAACATACGTAACGACAAAGAAGGGTAACTACTTAACCGGAGTGTTAATTCACTTAACTAACCCAAAGGCTATTCTGTTTTTCGGTGCGCTTTATTCGATAGGGGTTCCTCCTACGGCCAGTCCGTTGGAATTGTTGTCGGTCATTTTTGTTGTAGGGCTGGTTAGTGCTTTGGTTTTCTTTGGCTATGCTTTTCTTTTCGCGTATAAAAAGGTCAGACAAACCTATCTCAGATCCAAAGCAGTTTTTGAAGGCGTGTTCGCGTTATTTTTTGGTGTAGCAAGTATTAAGTTGCTGCTTAGTGAGGCAGGAAAATGAAGCACAAAAGGCTTGAAGAAATAAGAATAGATAATCTATCTGATTTGACGGTCTATTAAGTATACTAAGTAGCCGATATGTTAACTTCCATAAGAGCTTCTGGCTGGAAAAAGCTTATAACCAAACGATGCTAAATATTATCATTCAAAGGGCTAACAAAGGCCCATAATTTAATTCGTATCACTGTTCAGGATTGTGCTCTTCGTGCAGTGCTGTAGTATTAGTAACGTGTTGTTAATACTAAATATAACCAATTGAAACCTGGACGTTGCATTACTTGTAGTTCGATGAAATGTTATCCCGCAAGACGTTAATTTGGAGAAAAGAATGGATTCAAACTCACTATTATTATTTGTTGTCGCTTGTCTCGCTATCAACATGATTCCTGGACCTGATGTAATTTATATTGTTTCCAATACAATGAAAGGTAAATTATCTGCTGGGCTGAAAGCGGCTCTAGGGCTTGGTGTTGGTTACTTTTTTCATACACTAGCGGCATGTTTAGGTTTGTCAGCAATAATTCTGAGTTCATCTTTGGCTTTTAGCGTTGTTAAATGGTTAGGGGCCGCTTACCTAGTTTATTTAGGTGTTCAGTCATTACTGTCCATGTGGCGTGGAGAAAGTAAAATCGTTGAAAACAAAAATGTTGATAATAATAAAAATGTGTTGGTTCAGGGGGTTATCGTCAGCGTCTTGAATCCAAAAGTAGCGCTATTCTTTCTCTCGTTTCTGCCTCAATTTATTGATACGTCTGCAAGCTCAACATCAATGCAATTATTAGTACTTGGCTTGCTGTTCAGCGTACTTGCGACGACATGTAACGTTTTGTACGCATCTGTGGGTAATTGGGTATTTAGTCGTCCACACTCTCAGCGTTATTCAAGAACTCTTGAAGGTGTTTCAGGTATTCTACTTATCAGTCTAGCGAGTAAAGTGGCATTTAGTGATCGTTAGATACAGGGCATTTTATTCTCGTGATTATTATATGGCTAATGTTTGCTCAATCTATACGTTAAATGAGTGCTGTTGCATAGGATGAATCACAAATTTCAAAAATACCAATAAGTGAACGTATTTATTTATAGTATGGTTGGCGCGATTTTATCGTAGCTAGGTTAATAACATGAAAAATAAAGTAATTCTGTGTTCCGCATTCCTTTTGGGTTTGTCAGGTTGTGCTTCTGTTCCTACTGTTGATTCGACAGTATCAAATCAAATGAAATCATTTGAAGCACCTCAAAAGGGGAACGCAGGGATTTACATTTATCGAGAAGATGCTTTTGTCGGAGCAGCACTTAAAAAGTATGTTTACGTCGATGGGGAATGTATTGGTGAAACCGCTCCTGGTGTGTTTTTCTACCATGAGGTCGAAGGCAATAAAGAACATCAAGTAAGTACAGAGTCTGAGTTTTCTGAAAATCACTTAACTATCTTAACGGAAGAGGGTCGTAATTATTTCGTTAATCAATACATTAAAATGGGTGTATTTGTTGGTGGTGCGGGCGTGGAACTCGTAGACGAAAGCAAAGGTAAAGCAGAAGTACTAAAAGTAGACATGGCAGAAAAAGGAAACTGTTCTTCGATCTAGTTTTACTAACAGACCGCTTTTTAGATTAAAAAACACATTATCAATGTAACCCAACGCTTGATGAGATCCATTCAGCGTTGGGTTTTGTATTTTTGGCAAACAGTATACCTATTTCAGACCGCATGATTTGCCACTTCCTAGATTGAGCCGATTTATCGTTCAAAGTATCTACTTGTGAAACGTGAATTCTCGAGAGGATTTCGTAGGGAGCAATCCTACATACGCGATTAACTGATATGCCATTCCATCATTAACCTTGTCGAGTGTATTGCTAAACTAGGTAGCGGTGTGTCTCCTCTCATTAAACAAATAATAGGTATATCAGTTTTAGCTTCTATGCCTTTACATCATGCACTCGGAGCGCAATTTAAAATCAAAGGGCTAACACCAATATTAGAGAAAAATCTTGAAAGTCACCTTACACCACTAACGAAACTCTCTGTTTCAAACATTACCTCAAATCGACTAATGCAGATGGTTAATAATGCCTTAAACCCTTATGGCTACTACCATTCCGAGCTCAGAGTTCAGAGATCAGAGAATAATCTCATCACGCTTGAGGTTGACGCGGGGGAGGTGATGTTGGTCAAAAAATCTAATATTGCTGTGTCGGGAGAAGCCAGTAACGATCAGGATTTCATCGAACTGATTAATCAAGCTCAACTTAAACAAGGGCAGCCGTTGCTTCATTCTGAGTACGATACGCTAAAGCGAAACTTGATTTCATTGGCTCAGCAAAAAGGTTACTTAGATGGACGTTTTATCGAATCGTCTTTGGAAGTCATTCCAAGTTTGAATCAAGCCCATGTGAATCTGCATTTCTCTAGTGGTTCTCGTTACCAATTTGGAGAGCTCTCTGTTCTTACGTCGGGTATCGAAACGGCTCGAATAGAAGCGATGAGAACATTTGAGTGGGGCGACGATTTTGACACTTTGAAATTGAGTCAATATCAGGCCGACCTCTCCAATACTGATTGGTTTCGCAGTGTGATTGTGAAAGCGGATTTCGAGGAGACATCCGATGGCTATAAGGTGCCGATAGAAGTGCTCGCAGAGCCGAATTCACGCAATATTGTGCAAGTCGGTGGAGGATATTCGACAGACTTGGGATTACGCGCTTCGCTGAACTGGACCAAGCCTTGGTATAACGCACGTGGACACAGTTTTGAGGCACAAGCGTACGCTTCCAAACCGGAACAATCGCTATTACTAGGTTATAAAATTCCCACCCAAAATGTTCTAACGGATTACTACGGGATTCAGTTTGAATCTAAGCATGTCGACTATCGAGACACATCGAGTTTTTCTAATGATTTATCGTTTGAAAAACACTGGCAGTTAGACAGTGATTGGCAAAGCACCATGCACGTTCGTTATTTGCAAGAAAGTTATCGACAAGCGTCGGAGAATAACGAATCACAGTTGTTATTACCGGGGGTGACATTTTCACTGCTTGATCGCAAGAACGATCAATTAGAAGTAAAGCACCATCACGTCTACTCATTGGAATACTCAGACCCTAATTTTTTCTCCGATTCTCGTTTGCTGCGTATTGAGGGCAACAGTGTGCTGTCTTGGGATATTAGTGAAAAACACAAGTTTCACTTTCGTTCCAATGTTGGCATTAATGTCGCTGACACTTTGAGTGATATCCCATCATCATTACGCTTCTTTGCGGGAGGTGATGGCAATCTTCGTGGTTATGGTTATGAGTCTATCTCTCCGAGAGATGAAAATGGCGATTTAACCGGTGCTCGTTACATGTTTACTGCTGGGCTGGAATATCAATACCAGGTCTACCGCCAACTGTGGCTTGGGGCATTTTATGATGTTGGTGATGCCTTCAACGATAGGGTGGATTGGAAAAGCGGTACAGGGTTGAGTTTGATATGGAACTCAAAATACGTGCCCGTCAAAGTGGACTTTGCTTATGGTTTAGATGCTCCTCAAGGAGACCAATTCCGCGTTCACTTTTCGCTAGGCACGCAGTTTTAGCGGCATTAAAAAGGCTCTCATCCTTGCAGATAGAGAGCCTTTTTAAGTCTTGATTGTTTAGAGTTCGAACTCACCATTCAGTTTCTTGAATATCCAGTTAGGCGCCTTATGCCATCCACCATAGTTTGGATTCTTAGTATGGATCTCATGCATTGATTGCCACTGAGTTTGGCCTTGTCCATCTCGAGATACTCGCCAAAACAGTTCATCTTGTTGTCGAGTTAAGTAGTGCATGACATGTTCTGCAAAGGCTTCGCTTTGGACCAACACACCAAATTCCACATTGAGGAAATCCGATCTTGGGTCGAAGTTTGATGAGCCAATATAAGTCAGCCGATCATCAAGTATCACCGTCTTGTTGTGATAATAAGTATCCGCATGGAAGTAATGGTCATCATTTTTCGCTTGGTTTTTGTACTCAAGTATATGAACGCCCTTATCCAACAAGGTTTGGCGGTGCTCCTCGTAATAAGCCGGAATAAAGCCAGAGTCGTTAGATGCAGACGAGTTCGTCATTAACGTGATGTCCGCTTTTTGCTCCATCAAGGTATCAATAAAGGCAAATTCACCATCACTTGGTACCACATAAGGCGTTGATATCACTGCTTTGGATGCAGTGGTTATTTGTTGCCAAACTTGGTGTTCTGCACGTTTTCTAAAGTAGGGCTTGTTGTTTGCTAACTTGTTTAATGAGTCGAAAACGGGGGTGACTTGCGCAGTGATGAATTCGGGACTGGTCAGTTGCTTAACTTGTTTTTCAACTTCCGCCAGAATAATGCTTTTGTCTTTCTCACCTTTATTAAGCGCTTTAGTAAACGCGGAATAGTTTGGGGTAACGTTAACGATGTTTTCTATTGGCGTAACATACTGGCTGTCCCAAAGCTGTTGGTAGTTCTGGTCGAACGCTCGAATAATGCTGCCTTTGAACAAGACATCCATATCAAAGAAGTTGGCTTTGCGGCTGTAACCAAAATAGTCGTCGCCAATGTTGCGTCCACCTAGAATCATCCATTGATGGTCGACGTTGAAGTACTTCTCGTGCAGACGATTGTCCAAACGTTGTTGATGAGTAGAGAAGTTGACGGCGCGACCAATCCAACCTGACTTACGTGAATCAAACGGATTGAATAAACGAATTTGAATGTTGTCGTGAGCGCTGAGATCAGCAAGCCATTTCTCGTTAAAAACCAATAGATCATCGAGAGTGAGTCGAATTTGCACGCCTCGATCTGCTGCTTGCTTGAGTTCATTGAGTAGCATCAAACCAAGCGTGTCACTCTCCCAAGAAAAGTAAGTCATATCGATGCTTTGCTGAGCATTTCTAACCAGTTCAACGCGACGCGCAAAGGCTTCCGGAGCGTTAGGAATTAAGTAAACTTCGGCTTGATGCTGAGTAGTTTGCCAATTGGCTTCAAAATCCGGTTCAACTTGCGGGTAGGGCTGGGCACAGCCAACCAATAGTGCGCTGAAGATAAAGAGTAGCAGGGCACGAAGGGCGTTAGGAAACATGAGTAAACCTTCCTAATGATGTTCAAGGAATAAGGATGAAAAAAGCCAGTGAACTGGCTTTTAGGTATTCGGTAACGAGTTTTGAGTGGCTGAGGATGAAGTTACATGTGGCTAAGAATCAGCCCAAGTTCCTCGAGACCGTTGAGCCGACCTTGGCGCAGTTTTGGATCGATGCCTGAGTGATGAGCATTGTCCCAGTCTTGCGTGGATTGAATGCCGCCATCGTTATCGATCAGCAATACTCGGTCAGTCGTACTGTTGTATTGGAAGTCCTCAAATAAACGTTCGCTAAACCACATACGAGAGAGCTCGTTCATCATTGCTTTGTCTTTGCTACCTGGACGAACACTTGAACCATCAAGCTTTAATGCTTTATTAAACACAAATGGTAATTCCGATGCATTACAAGCGCCCACAATACAACTGATGCTTTTGAGTAAATCACCAACGTCGAGATCGCCATTTTCACCTTTTGTGTTGTAAGTCCATACGTTGAATCCAGGTGTGTAGTCAAAGTAGTAAAAGCTTGGCGTTGCTCCTGTTGCTTCTTCAGTTGAAACTTTATGACGGTTTGGACCCGTGAAGAGCAAGTCATGTAACGCGGTTTTGAATTGCTGCATGTTTTTGGACGCGCCATTCAGTTCGCTTTCATCGTTAGGGAAGAAGTCAGCCAGAGCAAGTAACTCCGTGGTTGAATCGGAGTTCCCCAAACCGAAGAACAACTTAGTCATCGCCTCATAAGCGGTGCAAGGCAGCAGTTCCAATAAGTCAGAAAGATCGAGTTCAATTGAAGCTGAATCGCTGAGTAATGAACGATATTCGGTGCGTAAACGGTTTAAGTTCGTTTCCGATTCTAGCCACTCAACCATGTATTCGACGATTAAGGTTTCGTCACCACTTTCAATGATTTCTGGTGCTTCTTGGCTCAAGATTTCAATGATAGTTGGGATCAAAAATGTCAGGCTCGGCAGCATGCCCAGAGTATTGATTTCTGCGCTGTTAGAGCCAATTACCGTTGGTACGATCCATTCACTCTCAATGGCTTGCTCAGTAAAGTGATAGCCTGGTACTTCTTTCACTAGAAACGCTGGTGGGCGATGCTCGATGTAAGGCGCAAATGGCATCAATGTAGCTAATGGGCTGTTGTCGCGTGTTGGGCTTATAACCGGAATATTCACGGCGGTCAGTACCCAGTTCTTAAGACGTTGAATAGGATCAAGCATCTCGCTTTGTACCTTCATAACCTCTTCAAGTGGTAGTAACGCAAGATCTTCAACGCTTTGCTCTGGTCTTTGGCTCTTGGCAACATCGTAACTTTTATATTCAAAGCCGTAAGGGTTGCTTTGCATGATGGCACGTTGAAAGTGCTCACCTGCGATTGCAGCATCGCCTTTTGATTGCTGTAAAATTCCCACCGACATGGCACCCGCACCTTGACCCATGAGTGTCACGTTTTGCGGATTGCCGCCGAATGCCTCTATGTTTTGTTGAACCCATTCAAGCGCGTGTTTTTGATCGCCTAGACCAAAGTTACCGCCCTCAGGGTTGTCCAAACCATCGATCCAAACACTGCCTAGCAAGCCCAAACGATAGTTAAAAGTAACTGCAATAAACGGGTTACCATCGTCAGCACCTTGTGCAACCACCATATCACCATGAATCAGCGGTTCTGAGCCCGCGCCGTATTCAAAGTCTCCACCGTGAATAAAGACATAAACTGGCAAATCTGCGTACGCTTCTGTCCCGGCAGGTCGCCAAATGTTTAGGTTCAAACAATTTTCTGATTGCGTTTGTGTCGTGGTTTTTAATTGCGGACACGCATCACCGAACTGAGTCGCATCAACATCGCCTTCAAGTGGGACCGCAATGCTGTGCTGAAAGCGGTCTGCTTGCGCAAACTGGATACCTTTGAACGCCTCTACCGCTGCCAGTTTTTCATCCGCATCAAGAGGCGTGATGACAAGGGACTCTTTGGTCGCTTGAATGGTTGCATCGCCAATTTCCAAAGCGATTTGCTCTGGTGGTAAGGGTTGTAGTGGCTTCGGGCCGTTAGGAACGCTAGGTTTACCAGAGTCATCACTGCAAGCTGCTAAGGCAAGAGTGATGGTAATGGCTAAAGTTGAGCGATTGAGTAAAGTCATTGTTATGTCCAAAAGTCATTTGGTGCGTACACCGAAAATGTTAAACGGCATCTAACAAGCGACGTCCTGACGCTTTGGCATTAATCCGTGAATGGTTGGATGGCTTGTTGTATTGATGGCTCAAATGGTAGGACATCGGCGACAGTTTCAGTAATCGCCTTTGTAGGATGCAGTCCTACCATCGTCTAGGGGCGGGCTCTTTATGAGAGCTAGAAACGGTAACCAAGATTTAAGGTTACTGACTCTCGAGTTTCCCCTTTGTTATAGAGAAAGGTCAGGTTGTAGTTTTTGCCGATTTGCTTATTGAAACCAGTCAAAAACGCCCATTGATTAAGATCTACACCAATGTCGTAATCGAATTCGATATCACCACTTTTTACATGCCCGTCCATTCGAGCGTCCAGTCCTTGATATTCTGCTCCGACAAAAAACTGCGTGCGATAATCGACAAGTTGATAACCCAACATCGGCTGTACAGTAACAATACCATCGCCCCAATCATCTAAGCCCTTTAAGCGAGTTTGCGAATAGGTACCAGTGACAGAAGCAAAGAATTCTTTATAGCCAACCGAAAGGGTTGTACCTATACCACGAAGGTCATATTCCAAATGCAGCGGCACGTCTAGGCGTCCGCGACTACAAAGTGCAGATAAACCATCGCAAAACTTATCACCTAATCCTGGCAGTTTATCGTTCAGCTTATCTTTTATGTACTGGCCACCTTCACCCGTGTAGGCGGCATCAACATTGGCATCGACATTAACTTTTCCGATGTAACCAAATACATTCCAAAATGGCAGGATGTTTACATCGCCACGAAGCGTCATGCTCTCAGCACTCACGATGCCGACACTGTCTTCTGGATCAAACAGTTCATTAAGGCCGATGCCTTCAATCGTGAAATCATTAAATGGAATATTCATATCTTGATTTCGATACGCTAGCGACACACCAAACGGCAGAGGCAAATCGATACCTTGACGACGAACCATATCACCCATTAAAGGAAAAACTCGGTCTAGCTTAACACTGGCTTCTTGCATGCGTGGATCAGAGACCTCATTCAAGCGTTTTTCGTCTAGTACTTGCACGCCAAGCTTATCTTCATAAATCGCTACCGGTTTTACGCTGCTCATCATTTCGAGGGGTTTATTTTTCTTTGAACCAACTATCTTGGTGTTTTTACTGGCAATCGCAATTTTGCCTGACGCTAACTTCTGGAAGAGGATCTCTTGATCGTAAGAATCCACTTGGTAGTTGTGATGTGTGAACGGTTTATCGTTGGTAATGACCATACGTTTTGGTTCACCATTAACCAACTCAATATCAACGCTTAAAAAGCGAAAGTAGGCGATATCTTGAGGAAGACCGTATTTTGAGTAATTAAAACTGATGATCACATTACCATTCTGATCCTCTTTGGCTCTTACTGATGACGGATCAAAACTCTCCGCGTAGTTTCGAAGGCGGTATTCTGTTCGTGTGAAAGCTTCGATCTCATCAAGTACTTTTTCATTTTCATCGAGTTGTTCAGGGTTGTACTTGATACGCAGATCAATGTTGCCTTTGTTATCGGTGTTCTTAACCAAGTAGACGGACGAATCGCGAACGCTATCACCGATTTTAACACTTCGGTGGGCATGCTCGACCAAATGCTCGCCTTGAACTAGAGAGCTGATGGCCAGTTTTGGTAAATCATGACTGATACCGTATTTGTCGAACAGCGCTCGGCCTTGCTCGATTACTTCGTTGTAGGTCGTCGTCTCTTCAGCGGCGAAGCCAAAAGTGGGGGTAGTAAGCATTAGTGCGCTCGCGAGCACAGTAAGAGAAGACGTCTTGCCGGCGCGTAATTCAAAAAAACTCATGACAGTTTCCACTCTGAATAGTCTCAAACCTTCGAGACTCAGACAGTTAATGTGTCACTGAACTTCTTGTTCAGTTAGATAGATGTGTTTGCTGTGATTGACGTTGTGAATGCAGAGTTTTCGATTGCATTTCGTGAATCAATGAGAGGATTTTATGAGGTGAAGAGAGATACCGTTAATCGCTTTTGATGGATACTATCCTCGCTTTATGGGTGAGGCAGGAATAGGGCAGTGAACAAAGTAAAAAGCCCCGCAGAGCAAAAGCAATGCGGGGCTTTAGTTTCAAGAACGGAGGTGACGCTTAGGCCGTGACGCGAACACGGAACAGATCAGTAAACAACTTGGCAATCATCAAAATGATCATAATGTTTACCAGCATCAGCAATGGCGTTTCAATTCGATACGCTGGGGTTAAGTTGAGCGCACTCGATGTCAAAACAACCAATAAGTTAATACCTAGAATTCTATGTACCATCAGTTTTGGTGTGGAAAAGACCTTCCAAATCACGATGATGTTGATGAAGTAGAACAAGGCAAGTTGCCATAGCTCGGTCATCATTGGCATTAAGAAAATGTATTGCAGAAGGATTACCGTCCCCGTGCCTATTACTCCAAAAAAAGCATCCTTAATAATGCTAGGAGGCATGGTAGGAACGAGTGATGAGAATACGCCGGCCAGCATCGGGAAAATGAACCCTCCGGGCACAGGAAGGTAAATCCAGATCAGCAGCGACGTTACGAACATGGAGACTCCTTGTAGTACCTTTCTGCCGTCTTCATTCAAATGCTGGATGAAGGTCCGATGCTCATGATGCCAAACAGTACTGTTATCGCCTCGCATGACAAAAGGGACGTCGCCAATTAATGATGTACTCGGCTTTTTCATATCAAAGCTTTGAAGTTGCTGTGCTAACGTCGACCAATCGATCTCATTACGTTTCGGCTTATCGGCTTGTTCTAGCAATCGGTCTTGGAGCTGTGCCATCTCATTTAAACGCGCGCGCCATAGCTGACGATGCTCTTTTAAATGGTAGCTACCAGTGAGCGGCAAGCTGATCAGTTGGAACAGTTTCTCTATGTTAGTCGTATTGGTTTCCAGTGCTTCGATATCAATGTGGTGAGGGTTATTCATGGCGTTAAGTATTGCCTCACGGCTTGTCTCAAAACGCTGAACGAAGTTTTGTTCCGTGTTTACTGGCCACACTAAGCGATACACAACCGAGAAGGTGATCACACCAAGAATCGTCTCCTGCATACGAAGGACGGCGAAGTGGAATGTTGCTTGATTATCAAAGCCCCCCATACAGGCGACAATTGAGCACACGGCAAAACCAATCGTAAACACATAGCCGTACTTCTCGTCGCTCGACATAAATATGCACACCCCCAAAAACAAGGTGAAGAAGGTGAGGAACAAAAAGCGGTCTTGAGAAAACATCGCAATAAGAAAAAAGGCATAACCGATGCCCAATAAGGTTCCCAGCAATCGGTTATTACCTTTGTTTATCGAGTGTGCGAAGCTTTCGTTCAATGCCATCACCGCGACCGCAATTGCCGCCCAATACGGTTTCTCCCATTGAAACCATAAGGCAAGGCAGATCGCGATAACGATAGACAGCGCAGCTTTGATTGCTTCTTTGGTTGAGGCATTAAACATACATTCCACCGCATTATTGTTTGATGATTTTGATAGAGGCCGTCATACCAACACGTAGTTGAAAATCTTTCGGTAAGTGATCTAATTTAACTTTAATTGGAATGCGTTGAGCTAAGCGTATCCACTGAAAGTTAGGGTTCACATTGGGCAAAAGATCGTTACCAGTACTACCATCTTGCTTCGCAATGCCGTAGCCAATGCTTTTGATTTTTCCTTCCAGCACAGCTTCATTGTGCATCATTAAGGTCACGTAGGCTTTATCTTGTGGATCAACGCCAACTAAATCCGTTTCTTTGAAATATCCTTCGATCCAAAAGCTGTCTTCATCAATCAAAGCCACGACTGGGGAGTTAGCGACGACTTGAGAGCCGACGCGTAAGTTCAAATTAGTTATATAACCATTCGTTGGCGCATAAACTTTTGTGTAATCAAGGTTTAGCTTGGCTTCTTCAACATTGGCTTTCGCGAGTTCTACGTTGGCAACGGCTGTCTCCACTGCATTGTCTAGGTTATTCAATGTCAGTACAGGTACGGCGCCAGGTGTGCGCTTTTCTAACTTAAGTGCTCGCTGCTCTTCATTTTTGGCCTTTGCTAGTAATGCAATGGCTTGCTTTTGAGCTGCTAGCGCTTTGTGGTACGCCGCTTTATAGATGCTTGGGTCAATCTCAAACAGCAAATCGCCTTGTTTCACTTGCGAATTGTCTTCAACGTAGACTTGGATGATTTGTCCTGTTACGCGGGGGGTTATAGAAACGATGTGCGCGCTAACTTGGCCATCTCTAGTCCAAGGGTTGTCAGAGTATGATTGGTAGTAGCTGAAAATCACGGTGCCAGCGGAACACAGTAGTAGCAGTGTGATGAGATAACGTTTTATCACGGAATTTGCCTCAAAATATCGTAATGAATCGACCAATAACGCCAGTAAAAATCACAATTAGGCTTAGCTCTGCGAGTGCAGGAAATGCAACGTATTTGTGGAGTCCCAGTTTTGTAGCAACGGTTCCGACCAAAATGGTGAGCATGTAAGCCAATGCAATAACCAGCAACAAGGGTGGGAAGTAAACTTCGCCCCACACAAGTTCATGTGGCATTGAGTTCATGGTGTTTTTCTCTATTAACTTGATGAATGGAAAGATAAGGCAAATGATGGCATCCGTGATAATCGCTTTTGGAGGATCTAATCCATCAAACGAAAGGTGTTATGCGCTATATAGAGGGAATGATGCAACCAAACCGCTTTTTGAAGCGCGAAAACAAAAATAAAATTATTTTGCGATTTATCTGGTGTTCATTGCAGAACGCTAAGTTATTAAATTTTCGACAATTATTGATCGATTTTTGCTTTTGAATATGCGAAGTGATGGTTTCATCCTTCAAATGGGATTACGAGTTGTGAGGTTTTGTTCCTAATATTCGCTTCGAAGCAAACGAGATGCTTTTTAAATTAAATAATCCAACAAATATGAGTGACAGATTATTCGTTAGATTATTTGAGTTTTATATTTATTAGTAAGAGTAAAATTGTCATGGAAATTATTTCTAACCTTTTTGACATGGCACCATTTGTTGCTCTCTTTATTACGCTCTCTCTCGGTTATATGGTTGGTAAAATTACCATTGGTCGATTTGTTCTTGGCGGTGTTGCCGGAACATTATTAATGGGTGTAATTATTGGGCAATTTGGTGTTCATATTGATCCCGGCGTAAAAAGCATTTTCTTTGCGCTCTTTATTTACGCAGTAGGGTATCAAGGTGGTGCGCAGTTCTTCAAAGCATTGAACTTTAGAACCATCAACATTCTACTTTCCGCTGTAGTGATGACGGTGTCTGGCCTGCTTTGTGTACTAGCAGCAGCTTGGATGTTCGATCTAGACAGAGGTACGGCAGCAGGCCTTGCCGCTGGTGGTTTGACTCAATCGGCAATCATCGGTACAGCGGGTGATGCGATCGCACGTCTTGGTGGTGTGACAGAAGAAGCGAAGCACCTAATGCAGACCAACGTCGCAGTAGGCTACGCAGTTACGTACATCTTTGGTTCGCTTGGTCCAATTCTGATGGTGACATGGGTATTCCCAACACTGATGAAGTGGGATATCCGAGCAGAAGCGATTGCGCTAGAAGAGAAAAACTCAAATGGTAAGCGTGATTTAGCGCCGGGTGAGTTCAACGCTGTCACAGCGCTGGTTACACGAGCATTTAAAGTGAGCAAAGATGGTGGGCTAGCAGGCAAAACCTTAGCTCAGTTAAACCAACACGCTCTGGCTGCTTGTATTGAATTGATTCAACGCGATGGCAAAGTGCTAGACGTGGACAAATTCACAGCACTGAAAGAAGGGGATGTCATTGTTGTAACAGGCCGCCGTAATGCAGTACATCAGCTGCAAGATGATTTGGCTGACAACGAGATTGCACTTCCAGAAGGCTATGAAGTTATAGAAGAAAACCGTCAACTGATCGCAGACAACCGCAAACTGATTGGTAAGTCGCTGCAAGAGATTAAAGAGGCTTCGAACCAAGGCTCTATGCGCGGTATTTATGTGACAGACTATATTCGTGAAGGCAACTCAATTGAAATGACACCGGATCTTGTGGTGAAGAAAAACGACGTCATCCAGCTTACAGGTACCGCAAAAGACATCAATCGCGTTGAGAAAAACATTGGTCAGCGAATGGGCTCAGCAAGCGTGACTGACTTAGTCGTGCTTGGTATGGGCATGGTGGTTGGCCTATTAATTGGTCTAATCAGTTTTAAGATTGCTGGTATTCCCGTCACTATCGGTTCTGGTGCAGGTTGTTTGATCTCAGGTTTGATCGTCGGTTGGTTGCGTAGCCGCAATCCGCATGTTGCTCAGTTTCCTGTGGGTGCCGCGAACTTTATTCGAGATTTCGGTTTGGCAGCATTTGTAGGCATTGTTGGCCTTGAGGCTGGGCCTCAAGCGGTCGACACCATCAAAGAACACGGTATGTCTCTGTTGTTCCTTGGCATGGGTGTAACGATTATCCCTCAGATTATTTCGTTCTTCTTCTCATATTTTGTATTGAAGATTAAGAACCCGGTTGAAGCACTTGGCTGTGTGACAGGTGGACGAAGTGCGAACCCAGCATTCGCGGCTTTAATGGAAAAAACAGGTAACGCAACGCCAGTATTCTCATTCACTGTGACTTATGCAGTCGCCAATGTCCTGCTTACCCTATGGGGTCCAATCATTGTCGGCATTATTACTTTAAACGCAGGCATGTAATTTAAATAAATTCGAACACGCTTATCGCCTAATTAAATAGGCGGTAGGGGAAGTATTATCCAAATTTTACTAAATAATAGATTCAGGTAAATATTATGACTACGCAAAACACAACAATTGATTTTTCAAAATTTGCAGATTTAAGCCCATTTGAATTAAAAGATAAACTAATTGAAGTGGCACAAACTGTTCCTGACCGCGCGTTATTAGATGCAGGTCGTGGTAATCCTAATTTTCTTGCGACACTACCACGTAAAGCGTTCATTCGTTTGGGTGAGTTCGCAATATTGGAAGCCGAGCGCACTTATTCATACCTAGATGGTGGTTTCGGTGGCATTCCAGATGGTGTGGGCATTGTTGAACGCTTCGATACGTTTGCAAGCAAGAATAAACAAGACCAAGGCGTACAGTTCTTGGAAAAGTCGCTGAGCTACGCAAAAGACCGTTTGGGTCTAGAGAAACAAGCATTCTTGAATGAACTGGTTAACGCATACCTTGCATGTAACTACCCAGTGCCACCACGTATGTTGACGAACATCGAAACCGTTGTGAAGCAATACATTGCAGAAGAGATGTACGGCCCAATGCCAATGACAACAGACTTCGATCTGTTTGCAACGGAAGGCGGTACGGCGTCTATGACGTACACCTTCCAAACTATGTTCAACAACGGTCTATTGAAGAAAGGTGACAAGGTTGCGCTAATCACTCCAATCTTTACGCCTTACCTAGAGATTCCAGAACTGAGTGAATACGAACTGGAAATCGTTGAACTACGTCTGGATGAGACAACATGGCAACTGCCGATGTCTGAAATCGAAAAGCTTGCAGATACAGGCATCAAACTGCTTTGTGTTGTTAACCCGGCAAACCCAGCGTCTGTGAAGTTCTCGGATGAGACTCTGGATAACCTATCAAATTTTGTGAACAACGAACGTAGCGACCTGTTCATTGTGACTGACGATGTATACGGCACATTTGCGGACGACTTTGTCTCACTGTTTGCAAAACTGCCATACAACACGCTTTGTGTGTATTCGTTCTCTAAGTACTTCGGTGCAACAGGCTGGCGTTTAGGCTCGATTGCGATTCAACACAACAACGTGTTTGACGATGCAATGCGTAGCCTTCCTGAAGTGCGTCAACTTGAGTTGGACGATCGTTACAAAACGCTGACTCCGGAACCTCGTGAGATCAAGTTTATTGACCGTATCGTTGCCGACAGCCGTAGCGTAGCGCTTAACCACACAGCAGGTTTGTCGCTTCCTCAACAAGTTCAAATGGCGCTGTTCTCATTGAATTGTCTGATGGACTCAGAGAAAAACTACAAAGAAGCATGTAAACGCATCATTCGCGAGCGTTACAAAACTCTGTACAAAAACATGGGTGTAGAAATTGAAGAAAACAAAGATCGTGTGGACTACTACACACTGCTTGAGCTCGACACTCTGGGCGGCAAATTGTACGGACCAGCATTCGTTGAATGGTTCAAAGCGAGCGAGAAGGGCAAAGACTTCCTGTTCCGCCTTGCACATGAAACCGGCGTTATCCTACTTCCAGGCCAAGGCTTCGATGTAGTGCATGCATCAGTTCGAGTTTCGCTAGCAAACCTTACTCACCACGAATACGAGCTTATCGGTCGTGCAACACGCAAAGTGTTGGATGAGTACTTTGCTGAATTCAAAGGCTAATGAATCCAGCCTGATTAAGAATAAGCCTCGGCGTTGTCGAGGCTATTCCGACCAAATAAGCACAGTGCGCGGCATTGTGTTTATTTAGTCGCCAAGCTAACAAACTTCCCTATTAAGAGTGACTTATGAAAAGCATTATTTCTATTCAATCTCATGTGGTTTATGGCCACGCCGGAAACAGTTCTGCAGTCTTCCCAATGCAGAGAATGGGCCTCGAAGTATGGCCAATTCACACGGTTCAGTTTTCAAATCACACTCAGTACCAGCAAGGTTGGACTGGACAGAAGTTTGGGGCAGATGAAATTCATTCTCTAATGAGAGGCTTAGATAACATTGAGAAGTTAGGCGAATGTGGCGCGATACTGTCCGGTTATCAAGGCAGCGCAGAGCAATGTCTAGCGGTGGCCGAAGCGGTAAGTTTAGTCAAATCGCGTAACCATAGTGCACTTTATGTGTGTGACCCAGTTATGGGTGATCCAGACAAAGGTTGCATTGTGGCAGACGGTGTCAAAGAAGCGATAAGCCATAGCTTGTTGCCCATCGCTGATGTGATTGTTCCTAACCAGTTTGAACTGAGCGAGTTAACAGGTGTGAAAATTGACTCTCTTTATGATGCGGTCACTGCATGTAAAAAAGCCCTAGAGCTGGGACCGAAAATGGTATTGGTGAAACACCTGCATGCACTAACAGATGACGCCTTCAGTATGATTTTAGCCACGCCGAAAGCAAGCTATTTGGCCCAACGCCCTAGTGTTGAATTTGCTATGCAGCCAGTCGGTGTCGGTGATTTGATTTCTGCGATTTTTACTTCTTGTTTGGTGAAGAAGATGTCTCCTGTCGCAGCCTTTCGTCATACACATAACGCCGTTTACGGTGTATTGGAGATCACCAAAGGCTATGGCACATGGGAGCTACAGACGATCAATGCCCAATACGAATTTGTCGAACCGACGCATGAGTTCAACGTCGTGAAAATTGCTTAGCGCAGTACCTAATTAACGGAGAAGCGTAAAGTTAGCATATAGAAACTTGGCATAATTGCTTTGATGGATAGCATCCTACAATCGCGATTATGGGGTTTAGCCGTGCCTAGCTATAGTAACTCCACACAACGAAACGGACTTCATTTTGACCCAATTAACTTCAAACTGAGTCTCTGGTCATACGCCAGAGAACATTAAATGAGACTGACTATGAATCGTTTAATTTCCTCTGGTGTAACGATAGCACTCTCGCTCTTGGTAGCGGCTTGTAGTTCACCCCATACGCTGGATGTCCGTGTTTCTCCAAGCAACTATAAAGACGTTGAAATCGCAAACTCAACACTGGCAGAACCACTTCGAATGTGGGCTAATGAGGCTCCCGATTTCCTTTATTCGGCACACAATCAAACCACACCAATCAAAGTAGAAGGTGAACAGCTCAATATTTTGGCCTTATCGGGTGGTGGGGTAAACGGCGCGTATGGTGCTGGCGTTTTGATGGGCTTACAGGAAAAGGGTGAGCTAAAAGATTATGCCATCATTACTGGAGTCAGTGCGGGTGCCCTAATCGCTCCTTTTGTTTTCATTGGCGGTGATGCGATGCCAAAGATGAAAGAAGTCATGCTCAACATCAATGATAAGAATATTTTGGGTAAGAAGAACTTCTTAAATACCCTGTTTAAGGACGCGTTTACCGATGGTGAGAACCTCTATGATTTCATCGCAGACGCTTACCCTGAGCCCATGATCGAGGCGATGGCGCAGCAACACCGCAATGGTAAACGCCTCTTTATTGGCAGTACCCATTTTGATTCAGGCGAACTGGTGATTTGGAATATTGGTGCGATTGCGAACAGTGATTTAGCGGACAAATCTGAACTGATTTACAAGGTGCTTGCTGCGAGCGCATCGATCCCTGGTGTTTTCCCTCCACAATTTATCGATGTTGAACATGATGGAGAAACTCTTGAGGAGTTACACGTAGATGGTGGTCTCGCAGCGCAGGTGTTCTTTAATCCGTCTAACTTCAACTATCAACAAATCTCAGATGCTTTGGGGTTAGAAAAAGCGCCTCAGTTGGATGTGATTCGCAATGGTGCGTTAAAAGCGCCGTATCGTCCACTAAAAGACAAAGGTTTGGACTTGGTATCGAAAAGTGTCTCAAACCTTACGCTAGCGCAAACTCGTGGTGATCTCTATCGAATGAAATACATCAGTGAAATCAACGATATCGAGATGCAGTTTACCTACATTGATCAAGATTTTAGATACGCCAAAGTAACGAAAGATATGTTCGATCACCGCTACTTGCTGACGATTTACGAATATGGATTCAAAAAAGCCACCCAAGGGCAACTTTGGGTAACTGAACTCCCTTAATACAGGAAAACGATACAATGAAAAAAGCCGTTCTTACACTCATGATGCTTACCGCTTCCGCGACTGCATTCGCCCAAAGTGGAGCCCATCTTGACCAGCAAAAAGTGGATAGTGATATGCAGCAACTGTCTGCAATCAAAGAAGAAGGTGCAGCCTTTATCATGATTGACGAGAACTCGAGTTACGTGGCGGTCGAGTTCGTGGGAAAGTGGGAAGAGATCAACAACTATGTGTCACACAAAGAAGCGAAACAACGTAAATTGGAAAAAGTGAACAAGCAGTTCGTGTACTCTCAGGTCGGTGAAACGTTGGAGTCACTTGAGCAAAAAGTCGTTGACCACATTTACGCTGATCAACCTAAATATTTCAGTGTCGATGTCTACCGCGATTACCATGGTGACTCAGGAGAATTCAACTATTTAGCTCGTGTCGTTGAGTACAACTAAGTTAGAGAAAACCTACTGAAGCTAGTAGGTTTTTTTGTGTCGTCGAGAAGGAATTCAAACGCAGATTGTTTCCGTTACCAAGTAGCAATTCTACGATCTTGTGGTAATTTAATTAGATAACTCTAAAAAGTAAGCACAACCTATGAATTTTAGTTTTGAACAACTTCTCGCGTTCGTAACCGTTTATGAACAGCTTTCGTTTAGTAAGGCGGCGGTCAAACTCAATAAGCACCGAACCACAATAGGGCAGGTGATTACCAATCTTGAAGACCAACTGGCGGTCAACCTGTTTGAGCGAGTGGGGCGCTCGGTAGAACCGACAGAAGATGGTCATCTTCTTTACCACTATGCTAAGCAAACCATCGAACAAGCACGTACTTTCGATAAAGTCGCATTAAGTCTGGCTTACGGTGGGTTAGAGAATGTTAGTATCGCCTATTCAAGCGCTATACCACACCGTTTTCTCGTATTGCTTCGTATTCAATTAGCGGCAGATTTTCCGATGATGCGAGTTAACTTTCTTGTTCGTAATCGCAACGAAATTAAAGAGGGTTTACAGAATGGTGAGTATCAATTCGGTATTGTCAATGTGCATGATAGTCGAGCAATACATAGTCTGGATGCGACGTTTTTAGGTCATTTTGAATTTGTTCCTTTCGTCCAGAAAGGTGGTGAACTCGCTTCTATGGCACCAGATCGAGTATTGACAGCCTTGAGGAATAGTAAACAATTTGTACTGCGGTCTCTTATTGAAGAGGGAATGGGCGAAAAAGTCATCGTAAGTTCGAACCATGAAGAGGTCGACCAATTGGCCCTTGTAGTGAAAATGGTTGAAGCAGGTTTAGGATGGGCGATTCTCCCCAGAACGTTTGCCCATTCGGAGTTTTCTAATAATCATATAGAGCCAGTGGAAGCTTCTGAATTATTGGAAGGTTTTAAGTTTGGTTTTGGCCTATGGTGCCAACCCTCTAAGCAAGTCGGTGATGTAAAAAATTCAATCATGAAGGTCGTTACAGAATACCGAGAGAAAATAATCCGTGATATGACTTAGCGGCGACATGTATCCTGCTCATCCCTATCAACAACAAGACTCAATGTGAGTCTTGTTTTTTTGTGTCTGAAAAACGTTATCGTTCTAGCGAAGAGCTAATGTCTATTGGAAGGATATAACCCTCTATATGAGAGTATGGAGTCCATAGTTTTTGGCTTAATCTAACCTCGCTCAATGGGTAAGCCCAGAGCAAAAAGTGTTTTTACCATATGTCCGCTGCAAGGACGCAGATTTTCAGCCGGGTTTAGTTACCCGGCTTTTTTTATAGTAATAAAAAATGTCAGCTGTCACCCCAAGCTCTCTGTTACAACTGGCTTGTTACTTCGCTTAGCAATCCAGTACGCAACGCTACCCCAAAGCACGGTGAGTGCCCAAAGCGCCGTCCAATGTGGAGCGACTTGTTGCCAGGTTGCCCCCATTTGGTTTAGCGCTAAGAAAGCTTTTATCGCCCAAGTGCTTGGGCTTAAATCAGCAATCCATAATAAGGGAGTAGGTATGGCTTCAATTGGCCAAATAAAACCAGCCAAGAAAATGAGCGGCATAGAGCTCACTAAGACGACTAAGGTGACAAGTTCACGCCGAGGTAATAAGTAACCTAGCCAGAAGCCTAGTCCGCAACAACCTAAAAAGAACGGGAACAACATAGCCAGCAATTCGCCCGCATTGGCGATATGGTTTACGTTTAAACGTTCGAAGCTAAAACCAAAATAATAGGCGCCGAGTAAATAATAAATTGCCACAAATACTAACGTTCTCACAAGCAGCAGCGATCCCGTTGATACTTGTGACCAATAGCCACGACCATGACGCTGTGTTCCCGTTTGTAATCCAACCGCCATGATCAACGTTTGTTGTAAAATCAGAACAAATACTGCCGGCACTACGTATTCGATGTAACCCATGGTTGGGTTGAACGTTGGTTTCATATTAAGCTTAATAGCAGAGTAATTATGGCTAGCCATACTCATGGGCACACCATCTATCACCATTTTACTGACTTTCACTTGGGCCCCTAATGTGCCTCCAGCTTGGGCCAATCCTTCTACCACGGTTCCGTACACGAGAAAATACGAGGCGTCCGCAGCGTAGACCAGAGTCGGGCTTTTACCTAGCATTAGGTCTTTGTAAAAGTGTTCTGGTATGACTAAAAAACCGGTGATCTCTCGTTGTAAAAATGCTTGCTTTGCATCGGCAATCGTATGAAGTCGAGTGACTACGTTGACTTGCGGAGTGGCATCAACCATACGTTCTAGCTTTAAACTCGTCTGACTACCATCTAGATTAACAATCGCGATTGGTTGTTCACGAGGCGTTTGTTGTGCATAAGGCAAAGGGTATAAAAACGAGTAAAATACGACACCACCAAACACGGTCAACGTAACGACTGGATTGGTTAGAACGGCCTTAAGTTCCGCTTTAATCAGTTGCCACAATGTCATACCGCCTCCTTCGCTTGGCGTGTTGATGAAGCTGTTCGATGTTTACCCATCAAGGCTGCGGTAATGAGCAGGGGCACAACGTAACCAATCATAGGCCATAGCGAGCTTAAAGATTGTGCGGCCGATGCTCCATAGCTTGCTTGACTCACTTGTACTTCAATGTAATGGGTAATCGGCAATAATGAACGCCATGCATAAGCGAGCGTGTTCATGTCAGAAACTGGGAATGTAATTCCCATGAACGCGAAGCTTGGAGCCGTAAATGCGCCAGCAAAACTCATCGCACGTGCAGGATCCATCGACAAGAAGAAGAACAACGCTCCCATAATGATACAGGCGATAACCGTCGCCAATTGTGCTAATAGCATAACCACAAAACTGCCTTCCATTGGCCAATCAAGCACGGAATAAAACCAGTACAAGAACAACGCACCTTGCGCCATAAAGACCGGAATGTACTGACTTAATAGGGTAGTGAGCCTGGCGTATGGCTTTTCGCCCAAAAATGCAAAGCTATTCTTTCCACCATAAATGCGAAAGTGCGCGGCAAGAATCAAAATAGTGCTTACTACAATACATATTTGCCAAATGGCTGGCACGATAGCCGTTACCAAAAATTGTGCGTAGTTATTGTTACGGTTAAATAATGCGGTTATTTGTGTCGACACGGGTACAGCCTGTCCAGCCGCTGCTAACGTTGTGGTGTTACCCTTAGCCAAGTTGCCCATTACTTCAACCTGAGCGTCGAAATAGCCTTGTGCTTGCGCAACGGCAGAGTTGATCAGTTTCGCTACCAAAATGTACTGACTGTTGTAAAAGACAGAAAGTTGAGGTTGGCGGTGCTGGAGAATATCTTGGTCGAACTTAGATGGGATGACCGCGTAAGCGTAGATATCGCCTTCAATCATCGCATTTTTTGCTTCGCTTGCACTGGCGTAATGATAGTTAACAGCCAGACTCGACGACGCATCCAAAGATTGAATGAGCTTTCGAGAAAGTTGGGAATGTTGTAGATCAACCACACCGATTGGCAGATCCCGGGCAATGCCCGCAGAGAACACTCCCCAAATCATCAGCGCGAGCAAAATCGGTATCCAAGTAAGGCACGAAAGCAACCACTTGTCTCGTCGTAAGATATGCCGCTGTGAAATCTTAATCGTCATAGCATTAACCTAGTGGTTGTGATTAAAGTTCAACGACAACACTCATTCCCATACGCAGTTCAGGTTCGGGTTGAGCTGGACGAGCTTCTACTTCAAAGGTACGAAGATCAAAACCTTGAGAAGCATCGGTTGCTCTCCACGTTGCAAAGTCACCCATAACGGCAACATGCGTTACTTTGAACTCAACATTTTTGTTTAAGGCAGGCAAATAGGCATCAAAGGTTGCTCCTTTTTTAAAGTGTTGAAGGTAATCTTCACGCACATTAAGTGTCGCCCAGGCATCTTCTGTATCTATCACAGTAACAACCGGGAAGCCCTGAGGTGCTAATTCACCACTTTGAAGTAGAACTTGAGAGACTTCGCCGTCAAACCAGCTGTAGATCTGAGTATCTTTCGCGTACGCTTCTACTTCGGCTACGGCACCTGATGCCATGCGCGCTTTTTCCGCCGCAGCCACTTTGGTTTCACTTCTAGCGCCTTCTTTTGCCATTTCGTACATTTGAAACGCGGCACTTTCTGTGTATTTCGCTGCTTGCCACTGCGTTAAAGCTTCATCGCGCTTTTGTTCTGCAACCACGCCATCGTTATAAAGGTTATTTACACGATTGTAGGTTTTTTCCATTAAATTCGCAGCGGCTTTGGCTTTCATCCACTGATCTTTTGCTGCTTGGATTTGTTGCTCACGTGCGCCTTTCTCAGCTTCTTGAGCTAAAGCGTCCGCCGCTTTTTCACCTGCTTTTGCTTGTTCTAACTTCGCTTCAATTTCAGGACTATGAAGGGTAAAAATAAGCTGACCTTTCTCTACATCGTCGCCTTTACGTACCATTACCTCATCAATACGCCCTGGGACTTTTGAGGAAATGCTGTATTGCTGGGCTTCAATTAATCCCTGTAAGCGGATCGGTTCCGAATGATAGGCTTGGTAAAATTGATACCCAACCCAAGAGGCAACACCCAAAGCACAAAGTGAGAGTAAAACGGGTTTTAGTGATTTAGCTGCCATGATTTATTTCACCTCTTTGGATGTTGAAGCAGGGATATAAGCGGTATTTTGATATTGTTCGAAGCTGTTCATTTCACTGCTCAATGCGAGTAGCTTGGTTAAAGATATTAAATAGCGGAAACGCGCCGCTGAACGCTGTGTTTCTATACTCGCGACATAAAGTTGTGCATCCACAACATCCAGCGAAGACGACAGACCCTGAGTAAATGCTTTTTCACGCAAGCGCAGGTTTTCGTTAGCGAGTTCAATGCTAGATGCGAGCCCTTGTACTTCATCAATGGCTTGCTGAGCCTCCAAGTATGTCTTTTGGACTAACAGCGATAAGTCTTGTTTGGCTTGGGACTTTAATGAGTCGACCTGCGAGACGACGCTTTGAGCGGCTTTGACTTTTTCGCTTCGCCCTGATGATTCAATCAGTGGAATGCTGACACCAACACCAACTAACCAGTCTGGCTTCATTTGGCTTGCGAGAGAATCGTCTTCATACAAGCTGTAGTCGCCGTAAAGATAAACTTCAGGGTAGTATTTCCCTTTTTCTGCTTTGATTAAGCTAGAGGCTTGTTTGTGTTTAGCGCTCAGAAGTTCTAACCCCGGATAGGTAAGCAACGTTTGATCGACAAAAGCGCTAAGAGGGGGAAGACTGTCGTTGATAAACAAAGATTCAGCGGGCTCTACGGCGTCATCTTGTGCGAGTAATTTACCTAATGCAGCCTGAGCGATACTCAAATCGCTGGCAGCTTTACGTGTTTCTACGGATGCTTTATCTAAAGAAGCCTCGGCTTGCAGGCGCTCAACGTGCGCGATTTGTCCTTGCTCTTCAAGCTTAATGGCAAAATCTCGATGCTTTTTTAGCCCAGCTTCAACCGCTTGCCGCGTTGCGAGTACTTCCTTTGCCAGTACGACAGAAAAGTAGTACTTCGATAAATCTTCAAAACGCGCTTGTTGTTCCATTAGAAGCTGACTTTTCGCCTCATCCGTTTTGCCTTCTGCTGCTGATTGAGCCGCAGAAATTCTACCACCAGTAAAAATTGGCCAAATGGCACGAATAGACGAAGAGAAAATATCGCGCTCGGTTATGGTCGAAGTGGTATTAGCTAAGGCACCAAAAATAGGCTGAAAAGCAGGAGGTACGTTAATGTGTGCTCCTGTGCTGTCTAGGATCTGTTTTCCCGACAGCGTGATATCGGTATCTAAACGCGTGTAATTCGCGCCAATAGTAACCTGAGGTAAGTTGAGATTGCTGGTGGCACTCTCTTGGTATTGGTAGTTCTCGACGTTTGAGCGTTGAGCTTTAAGAGAATAGTTGTTTTCTAGCAATAGCTGCCATGCGGTATCAAAAGTGATCGGTGCCGCATGACAGGCAAGGGAAATCGAGCTGCTAAGTAAGCCCAGTATCCAAACCTTTCCTGTTTTTTTCATAATGGCTGCTTTGTCGTAGAGTATTAGCTCTAATATAAAGGATTCGTAACTGCGTGTTAAGTAGGAGGGAAAATTGGGCAGTAGTATGCGCCCAGTTATATTTGTGCTGGGCGCGGGAGATGTTACAAATTTATTTCGTATATGGACAGTGAAACTCCGCTCTCCACTCGAGCTGACGAGAACCTCGCATCGTATTCAATAGATCTTTTCCACTCATTTGAGGGAACGATAACAGGACTTTGAGATCAGAAGTACCGCCTCCGTTTTTTTCATAAGCCCTGACGTGTGTAAATGTTGAATACATATTCTCTGACAGCATCGCCTTATTCAGGCATATTCCAAAGGTATCGCGTTCCATGTTTGGTGTTCCTTCTAACTATAAATGCACCTCTGTTTATAGTTTTCCAGTTTTCAGATGGTGTCTAAGTGTTTGTCATATAGTCAGTATTTGTGTTTTGTTTTATTTTTGTCCAAACCACTGACATCAATGTTGAGCTTTTAATAGACTTCCAGCTTCACTGCTTTCAAACCGAAACTCTCATTGGTTTCGTTGATTAAAAATTATACGTTGTAAAGTCTAAAAACGCCTCAAAAACCGCTAAAATCGATGTGATCGCGATCATGATTTTAAGGGCAATTTATGTATGGAATTGAGTATCAGAGAGGAATGCTAAATTTGGTGAATGGTTGTAATTTTATGTTTCAGCTCGTCGATTAATTAACCGTAAACTCTGCGGTTTGCTTGTCTTCCTCACAGATTTATCACCACGACAACGTCATGCTGTTAACTGAGTGTTAACGTTACGCTCAAGAGTGAATCACAAGGATGTATCAATGAGTTGGAAAACCATCAGCTTTCGTAAGCGGATGCTCATTATCATGACGCTATCGGGGTTGATAGAGCTGTTATTGCTTGTCGCCGCAGGGTTCACTTATCTCAAAATCAATCAAGAGCAAGAAATGGGAGAAAAAGCACTGGGTGTTGCCCGTTTTTTAGCGGACTCAGCGGTTGTTCGTGAAATGATCGAAACCCAACACCCCCAGCCATACCAACTTCGCTTTCGAGAATTAACCGAAGCCATAGGTGCTGCATTCATCGTTATTGGCGACCATAAGGGAGTACGCTTAATCCACCCTGTTGATGAGCGGTTGGGCAAGCCAATGAGAGGTGGCGACAATCGTCGAGCGCTAGAGCAGGGGTTGTCTTATGTTTCGACGGCACAGGGCTCGTTAGGTTATTCAGTTCGTGGTAAAGCTGCGATTTTTGACGAGCAAGGGAACATCATTGGTGTGGTTTCGGTTGGCTATTTGCTCGACCGACTGCAAGACCGCATCGAACCATTTTTGGCCTTTTTGATTTTAATGGTCATCGTAGTTGTCGTCGCTAATGCCATTGTATCCAATTATGCGTCGAGAAAGTTTCAGCGCGCCATTTTAGGCTTTGAGCCTGAAGAGATAGGGCGGTTGTACGGCGAATTAGAAGTGACGATGAGCACTATCAAAGAGGGCGTGTTAAGCATTGATGCCCAAGGGATACTTCGCTCGATAAATCGTAGTGCCTGCCAGATTCTCGGTATTGATAGAGAATCAGCGCTCAATAAACCTTTGACTGACACGCTGCGTGATAGCGATCTATATACAGTATTAGAAAGCGGGCAGGAAGATCATGATATTGAAATATTCCTTAATCATAAGCGCCTGATTGCAAATCGCTCTCCAATTTATGTTGATGGAAAAATCGTGGGGGCGGTATCGAGTTTCCGTTTAAGGGATGAAATTAATGATCTAACCGAGCAGCTATCACAAACCAAGGAATATGCAGATTTGTTACGTTCGCAAACCCATGAGCATCGAAATAAGCTCAACACCATTAGTGGGCTAGTACAAATGGGTGAGCTTGATGCGGTGCAAAAGTTAATTGGACAAGAAACCGCACACTATCAAGCAATGATTGAGTTTTTAAGAGATACCGTTAAGGACCCGCTAATTGCAGGTATGTTGCTTGGAAAAACTGAACGTGCTCGCGAGTTAGGCTTACAACTGGTGGTTGAGGAAGGCAGTCGTCTGGAGCCCCTACCTGAGTGGCTAAATTCGGAAGACCTTGTCACAATTTTGGGTAATTTGATTGATAACGCTTTCGATGCCACGTTAACTTCAATTCGCGATGAATCAAATGTTGCGTCAGAACGCAGAAAAATTGATGTGTCCGTTAGCGATTACGGAAATGAAGTGATACTTGAGGTGATAGATCATGGCTGTGGCCTCCCAAAAACAATGGATCCACAAACATTATTTACAAAAGGCGTTTCAACGAAATCTCGTCAAAATCGAGGTGTTGGGTTGCACCTTGTCAATCAGCTTGCTACTCGATATCACGGCCATGTTGAGATGATACCCAATACAAATTATGGGACAAGAATAACGGTGTACTTACCCAAGGAAGAACAATTATGAGTATGGCGACTCGCGTAATGATCATTGAAGATGATCTGGCTATTGCTGAGCTGCACCACAAATACTTAAGCCAACTGACAGGTTTGGAAGTGGTCGGAATTGCGACCACGAGAATGGAAGCGGAAATGCAACTCGACATTCTTAAGCCAGATTTACTATTGATGGATGTCTATCTTCCCGATGGCACAGGGCTTGAGATACTAAATACACTGCGTGCAAGTAACCAAACGTGTGATGTCATTTTGATTACAGCCGCAAGGGATGTCGATACGTTACAACAGGCGATGAGGGGTGGCGTTGTCGATTACCTGTTAAAACCAGTGATGTTTCCACGATTAGATGCCGCACTGAAAAAGTATGTGTCCCAACGCCAACAACTAGACATCGTAGAGAGTTTGGATCAGAACCTCGTTGATAAAATGCTGCAGTCTCACGCCAATCAAGACAACTTGCCGAACCGATTACCAAAAGGGATTGATGGTGTAACCCTAGACAAGATCAGAGAGTTGTTCCTAAATGGCAGTGTACTGACCGCTGATGAGGCAGGTGAAAAAATCGGAGTGAGCCGAACAACGGCAAGGCGCTATTTGGAGTATCTGATCAGCACTGGTGAACTAGAGGCTGATTTAAACTATGGCTCTGTTGGTAGGCCAGAAAGGTGCTATAAAAAAGTGACACGGTAGCGTTTATATTGATGCTCTATGCAAAATACAAAGCGATGGCTTGTTTTAGAAACCATCGCTTTACAAATTACTGCTGTTCCGCTCTAAGAGGTTAGAAGTTGTATTCTAACTTCGCTTCGATAGAGCGCTCAGCGCCAAACCAACAGTTATTTTTGTCGTAACAAGAATAGTATTCTTTATCGAATAGATTGCTTGCAGAAAGCGTGACGCTAGCCCCTTTCATTGATTCAGATACCGTTGAGAAATCGTAACTTGCTGCTAAATCAAACAAGGTGTAGTCCGGTACTTTTTGACTATTCTGTGCATCAATTTGTGCTTCTCCGACATAGCGAACGCCAGCACTGGTACGAAGGCCTGAAAGATTTCCTTCAAAGAAGTAATTTGCCCATAGAGAGGCCGTTTGCTCAGGTACCCAAACCGGCGTTTTACCTTCTTGGTTGTAATAACTGTCCTCGGTAATCTCCATATCGGTATATGTATAGCCTAGAGTGAAATCAGCTTGTGCTGTGGCTTGCCATTTTGCCTCAAGTTCAATACCTTGTGATACCACTTCGCCCGCTTGATAGTTCGGTGCATATGGGTTATTCGGATCGGTCAAGATCGCGTTTTTCTTCGTAATATGGAAGAGTGCTAAGTTACCTGAGATATCACCAGATAATGGTGCGTATTTAAAGCCTAACTCCCATTGATGACCGGTTGATGGCTCAAATGCTTTACCAGAAGAGTCGGCACCCGCAATTGGCTCAAAACTTTCCGAGTAAGTAAGGTATGGCGAGAGGCCAAAGTCTAGCTCATACAAACCACCGACTCGGAAAGATACGTTGGTATCGTCTAACTCTTCCTTGCTGTTGGATACTGCTCCTAGATAATCGCTAACGGCGTCTGTATTTGAATCGTATTTATCCCAACGAAGACCTGCAATCATTACAAGTTGGTCGTAACGAACTTGATCTTGGAAATAAACGCCAATCTGCTTCGTTTTGATATCTAAGTTTTGTTTGTATTGGAAATTCAGTGCATTACGATCAATGCTGTTGTGGTCAGGATTAAAAATGTCCTGAGTTAGCGAATACCCAAGCGTGTCTTTGTATTTTACATCTGAGTCTAGATACTGATAATCAAGCCCGAACAATAAGTTATGTTCAAAATTTCCTGTTTTAACGTAGCCCGATAGTTGGTTGTCAATCACAAAGGATTTGGACTTTTCATCGGTTAAATAGGCATTTCGACCAACGGTACGGTTATCCGCTTCAAGTGCACCGTTATATGTGTTTTCCTGATAGGCATCGGCGGTCATGTAGCGGGCATTCTGTAGAAATTGCCAATTGTTGTTAAAGTCGTGTTGGACTTTGTAACCCATCATCAGAACTTCGCGTTCGTAAGTGTTCCAGTCCTCATCCCCCAAATAAGTGCTTGGTGACATCGAGCCAAGTGGGTTTTTAATCACTGAGCCAGACGCAGGCACAGTCGTGTAGATACCTGCTGATGGATCATTTTGATAGTAAACATTCACGTTCACTAATGTGCTTTCTGTCGCTTGCCAATTGAAAGATGGGGCGAGTACGTAACGTTCGTCTTCAGACGTATCGGCTTGACCATCTCGCTGTTTTGCCAGGCCGACGATACGGTAATCAACATTAGAATCACCAATTTGTCCTGTGGTGTCGAACGTCAGTTCTTTTAGGCTGTTAGTCCCTGTACTAATCGAGACAGAGTGCGAGGGTGTTGACTGAGGCGCCTTGGCGATAATGTTGACCATACCTCCTGGTGGAATATTGCCGTAAAGAACAGACGTTGGCCCTTTAAAAACCTCGATTTGCTCAAGAGCAACGGAATCGACCTGCGGTTGAAGGTTCCAACCGTTGTACAGCAAAGGAAGACCATCATAAAAGTTGGTGTAGTTAATAAAACCACGAATATTGAATAGGTCAAGTCGGGAAACGGCACCGCCACGCAATTCTGTATTTACGCCAGGTGCATAACGCAATGCTTCGCTCACCGAGTTTACGCCGCGCAGGTCCATGTCATCTTTAGTGATTACCGTGATCGCTTGCGGTGTTTCCTCCGGTTCTAAAACGGTTTTAGTTGCGGTGTTTCGGTATGTTTCTCCTAGCACCGTAATCGTTTCGTGTTGGGATGTGCTCTCAGTTGCATTGGCGTGGCCAGCGAGCAATGCGGATACGACGATAGCAACCGCTGAACGATGAAATCGAATCGGACTTTCCATATTTATAAATTCCACTACTTTTTCTATTTATTGATAATGATTGTTATTTGTATTCTATATTCAAAGAAATAGGAAAAGTTAACAATTTGGTGCAAAACACTAATCTTTGGAACTTATTCTTCTGTTCTTAGGTTTTAAAGATAGCGAGTCGTTTGGCTCGACAGGAATCCAATACTGCATTTGTGCTTGTTCGCTATCAACATCATAACCTTCTGGATAAAGCTCTAACTCATAACCATCGATAGCATGATAATTAGAGTAGGGTAGCCAATGTAAAATAAACCATTCCAGCGTTGAGGCGAGCTCTGATGCTTTGCCTATGTGTGTAATGACGGCGTAGGTTTGCTCAGGAACAGCCAAGAGGTCTAACCCCGAGTTGGAAGAGTTCGTTGATCTTGGTGCGTTTGCTGTTGGACTACACTCATAACCTGCCCAGTACTCAAGTTGTTGGTTGTTTGAATACGCTTGCGTCACATCAATCACGCCAAAGTAAGTACTTTCCGAATTATTAAGGTTTTCAGATGAATAAAGACGTGACCAAAGTGACGGTACTATGGATTGGAAATCGGGCGTAGCAGAAAACAATCCGTGAATAGGTTCATGATAACCAGCAAGTTCAAAAGCCGGTTTTGTTTCTATTCGAACTTCAATAAAGCGCTGATGTTTTTTCTCTTCTTTTGGTGTCTTACGCAGCGTCAAAGGTTGTCTCAACCCGGAGAGTTGTTGCGTTTTTCGATATTCACGGGGGCTTTTTGAAAACATATTCCTGAACGCTCGGCTAAATGCGTGTTCAGATGTAAATCCCATTTCTATCGCTATATCTAACGAGCGGTCAGAAGTATGGATTAAGCGCTCAGCCGCAAGGCTAAGTTTAAGCTCTCTGATATAGTGAGCGACGGATACGCCAGTGTGTTGTTGAAATACGCGTTGCAGTTGCCAGCGCGACCAACAACTTGCTTTTGATATTTCATCTACGCTCAGAGTGCTGTCTAAGTTGGTGTGAATGTAGTCAAGCACCGATTGTATTCGGTTTATGGGATGTGGGTTAATGGCGCTTGATTTCATGGCGTTCTACTTTCACATTAATAGTGATTTCATTATCTTTAATTGAGTATCATTATCAATAGGATGATGAAATAAAAAGTAAGTAACACAGATCACGATAAAACTGTAATGGCTTGCAAGGATGAGTAATTATTGCCCACATTAGAGTTTTTGCTTAAATTTTGGAGTGTTCAGATGAAACTTTTTTTATCAATAAAATACAATCGCTTATGACGTTTTGTGCAACTTATTTAAACGTTTGCACTGGCAAGTGTTGATGTAAATCAAATAGTCGTAGACAATATTGCCCCGTGTCGGACTCTCCTCCAGCGAGTACAGTGTGTACTTTTGAGACATAAGTGACTTAAATGACCTCAATACGTCGTGTTTTCAAGAATCGGAAATGCAACTTCTTGAGGTTCTTTGGGCCCATAGACTTTACCTATCAACGTAATAGGTAAGACCAATTTTCTATTTTGAGGTGCCATTGATAGGGTTGGCTCATTCTCTAGCCGTATCCGGGCACACAATAAGTACCTCGTTTTTAAGGGAAAGATGATGGTAATACCAGAAAACAGCAGCATCGTTATTTTTGGTGCTTCAGGTGACCTTACGTACCGTAAGCTCATTCCTGCTTTATACCACCTCTACGCGAACAAGCAGCTTCCAGAGAATTTTGCCATTCTGGGTGTAAGTCGCACTGAATACAGTGATGAGTCTTACCGCGCGAAGCTGAAAAAATCGCTTCAGGAAATGGAAAAGACTGAGCCAGAAACGCTTGATGCATTTATTAACCATCTGCACTACCAAGCAATTAATACTTCTGACACACAAGATTACGGTAAGCTATCTTCTCGCTTAGACCAACTTGCGGACGAATATCAATTCGAGCAACGCAATACGCTTTTTTACTTAGCAACCCCACCAAGTTTATACAGTGTGATCCCTGCAAGTCTTGCAGCACATGGCCTTAACAGTGAAGAGGATGGCTGGAAACGCCTGATCATTGAGAAACCATTCGGCTATGATCTTGAATCGGCGCGTATTCTGGACAAAGAAATTCACGAGCACTTCCAAGAGCATCAAATCTACCGAATTGACCATTACTTAGGTAAAGAAACGGTACAAAACCTACTTGTGCTTCGTTTCTCTAATGCGATGTTTGAGCCGCTTTGGAACCGTAACTTCATTGATTACGTTGAAATCACAGGCGCAGAATTCCTTGGCGTAGAGGAGCGTGGTGGTTACTACGACAACTCTGGCGCTGTGCGCGACATGTTCCAAAACCACTTGCTACAAGTATTAGCAATGGTAGGTATGGAACCACCAGCGCAAATCAATGCAGACTCGATGCGTGATGAAGTGGTAAAAGTGCTTCAATGCCTAAAGCCATTAGACGAAAACGCTCTGCGCAATGACCTAGTATTAGGCCAATACACGGCGTCTGAAGTCCGTGGGCAAAGCCTACGCGGCTACCGTGAAGAGCCGGGAGTTGCAGACGATTCTCGTACAGAGACTTACATCGGTTTGAAAGCGTACATCAACAACTGGCGTTGGAATGGCGTGCCATTTTACGTGCGTACTGGTAAGCGTCTTCCAACACGCGTTACTGAGGTGGTTATCCACTTTAAACAAACACCGCATCCTGTGTTTGGTCAAAACGCACCAGAAAACAAGCTGATCATTCGTATTCAACCAGACGAAGGCATTCAAATGAGCTTTGGCTTGAAAGAGCCAGGCGCAGGCTTTGAAGCGAAGGAAGTGAAAATGAACTTCCATTACGCTGACCTGCAAGAAACGCAAATGCTAACGGCATACGAGCGCCTTCTACTTGATGCTTTGAATGGTGATGCTACGCTATTTGCACGTAGTGATGCGGTGGAAGCGTGTTGGCAATACGTACAGCCAATCTTAGATTTTAAGCAAGATCCACAATCCCTCTTCGGGTACGCATGCGGCACTTGGGGACCTAAAGAGTCAGATGACTTGTTACAGCGTGATGGCCGCGCTTGGCGTTTCCCATGTAAAAACTTAACAGATACGGATTACTGTGAACTATGATCAACCATAAGATCTACCAAACAGCAGAACAGGTAGTTGAAAGCCTAGCTAACGATATGAAAGCGTTTAGCGAAATGGGCAGACCTGTTCACATCTCTCTTTCTGGCGGCAGCACTCCTAAAATGCTGTTTAAACTACTGGCTTCAGAGGCTTACGCAACCTCCATTCAATGGGAAAACCTCCACTTTTGGTGGGGTGACGAACGTTGTGTTGCCCCTGACGATGCAGAAAGCAACTACGGTGAAGCGAACACGTTGTTGTTTAGCCAAGTAAATATTCCTGCGGAAAACATTCACCGCATCCGTGGCGAAGATGAGCCTAAAGCAGAAGCCGAGCGCTTTGCAAAAGAGATGGCAGAGGTGATCCCGAGTGAAAACGGCACACCTGTGTTTGACTGGATCTTATTAGGCGTTGGTGCAGATGGTCATACAGCTTCTCTGTTCCCTGGCCAAACGAATTATGATGATGCGAACCTATCTCTTGTGGCGTCGCATCCTGAATCGGGCCAACTTCGTGTGTCGAAAACCGCACGCGTATTAGAAGCAGCGAAACGCATTAGTTACTTAGTGCTTGGTGCAGGAAAAGCGGACATTGTTGAAGAAATTAACAGTTCACCAGCACACGCACTGCCATACCCAGCGGCTAAGATTCAAGCGAAATCGGGCCTAACGGAATGGTATTTAGATTTAGACGCGGCAGCAAAAATTGCTTAAGACGCTGCTCGTCGATGAAATAAAATTGGAGAGAAACAATGAAAGGTGATATCGGTGTAATTGGCCTAGCAGTAATGGGTCAAAACCTTATCCTAAACATGAACGATCACGGCTTTAAAGTGGTTGCTCACAACCGTACTGCTGCTAAAGTAGACGAGTTCCTGGAAGGTCCAGCAAAAGGCACGAACATCATCGGTGCATACTCTCTAGAAGAACTAGTAGAGAAGCTAGAAACGCCGCGTAAAGTAATGTTGATGGTTCGCGCTGGTGACGTTGTAGACAAGTTCATCGAAGCGCTAGTACCTCTGCTAGACAAAGGCGACATCATTATTGACGGTGGTAACACTAACTACCCAGATACAAACCGTCGTGTTGCTGCACTACGTGAAAAAGGTATCCACTTCATCGGTACTGGTGTGTCTGGTGGTGAAGAAGGTGCGCGCTTCGGTCCATCTATCATGCCTGGCGGTGCTGCTGAAGCATGGGAAGCGGTTAAGCCTATCTTCCAAGGTATCGCTGCGAAAACTGACGCTGGTGAGCCATGTTGTGACTGGGTTGGTAACGACGGTGCTGGTCACTTCGTTAAGATGGTACACAACGGTATCGAATACGGCGACATGCAGCTTATCACTGAAGCTTACCAGTTCATGAAAGACGGTCTTGGTATGTCTGCAGACGAGATGCAAGCAGTATTCGCTGATTGGAACAAGACTGAACTAGACAGCTACCTTGTTGAAATCACGGCTGACATTCTTGGCTACAAAGATGAAGACGATGAGCCTCTCGTTGAAAAGATCCTAGACACAGCAGGCCAAAAAGGTACTGGTAAATGGACTGGTATCAACGCACTAGACCTAGGTATTCCACTAACGCTTATCTCTGAGTCTGTATTCTCTCGTTGTCTATCTGCACTGAAAGACCAACGTGTTGAAGCTGAATCTCTATTCGGTAAGACAATCACTCCAGTTGAAGGCGACAAGCAAGAGTGGGTTGATGCACTACGTCAAGCGCTACTAGCTTCTAAGATCATCTCTTACGCTCAAGGCTTCATGCTAATGCGCGAAGCATCGAACGAAAACGGTTGGGACCTAAACTACGGTAACGTAGCACTAATGTGGCGTGGTGGTTGTATCATCCGCTCTGCGTTCCTAGGCAACATCCGTGATGCGTACGAAGCGAATCCAGACATCGCATTCCTAGGTTCTGATGAGTACTTCAAAAACATCCTACAAGGCAGCCTAGCAGCATGGCGTAAAGTAGCAGCGAAGTCTCTAGAGTCTGGTATCCCAATGCCATGTACGATTTCTGCGCTATCTTTCCTAGACGGTTACACAACAGCTCGTCTACCAGCGAACCTGCTTCAAGCTCAACGTGACTACTTCGGTGCTCACACTTATGAGCGTATTGACCGTCCACGTGGTGAATTCTTCCACACTAACTGGACTGGTACAGGCGGCGACACAGCGTCTACAACTTACGACGTGTAATCGTTTTAAGTAAACCGACTAAATATAAAGATATAAAGGGATGCCCAAGTGGCATCCTTTTTTGTGTCTGTAAGATATTGGTAGATTTAAAAGTTACATTAAACGTTGATTCGTCACGCACTTCTCAGAAATGGGAGAGCATGCATTTGCTAGCAGTTTAATATTTCTCTTCGAAGAGTGAAGCTAAGCCGCTCTCTGCCGTCTCCTCAACTATAAGGTAATAGAAATGACACAACAGAAGCATCCATTTCACACAGCTTTCGTGTTGCTTATGTTCATATTACTGATTACTTACTCCATCTATCGCCTTTATCATCATTTCGTTTTCGAATCTCTACCGCTTCAGCTCAGTAGTGGTTTTCAAGTGGTCTACATTGATGCGTCATATGTTTTAAGTATCGCAAGCTTACTCTTGTGCCCTACATTATTGGTCTATATTTTATTTGATCGAATGACTCAGTTAGTCAAAGTGCCGATTAAAGTGATAACTATAACAATTGTCTTGTCCCTTATCGTTGCTATTCCAGGTCAAATTTTTGAATTTGGGCGATTGAAGTATATTGCAGAAAATAATGGTTACTCAGCGTGTCCACCTTTCACAATTGCATCAAGCGGAATGTTTGTAGAAGCTATGGTAAAAGAAGAAAAATACTGTATAGAACCAGAAATTAATCGTATTGGTATGTATGGTTATTTTCACGAACTCGAACGGATTGATAACTATATCAAGTCACACAGAAATGACATTCAATAGAAAAGAGCGCCTAGGCGCTCTTTTCAGTGGTCGTTTTCTTGTTTTGATAAAACCTGTCTTTTAGGTAGAGAATTGCACTGACCACAAGAGCCACTAAAGAAACAGTAAATAGGGCGTACATGCTGAGAATCCATGCGAATGTGGCCGTCAAGAATGCGATGAAGGAAAACATCCTGCTGAAAGACATCACATGGCCAAGTTTGTTACTTTTCATAAACGCCTCCCGAAGCTAAGTGGGGATAGACAATTGTGGTCATATGCCACACTTTTAATTGTCTGCTCTTTTGGGGCGTTTCACACAAAAAAGTGGCTAAAGATTTCTCAAAAAAGGTGAAATATTGAACTGGTAGACAAATCGTTAAACTGAGTTGCACAGATATGACTTCGGTTGTCTATCACTTCAAAGTTTTTAACTACGCAGATTAAGGGCATGTAGCGTTATTATTATCGTATTCGAACTCTACGATACACAATTGCAAGTGAACCTACACTCGTAAGCTCATCCCTGTCGTCAGTTACAGTAAAAGCTTTTTTCTCTTTTTAACAATACCTTAGTAATTACGGGCAACTAAATCCGTTTTTCGATCGAAACTCAGATTGCACAAAAGGTGAAAAAGAGTGCTAGGTAAGCCTTTAAACTACGCCTATAATTATCGCCCACATGGAGGATGTTTATTATATGAACATCCTTTATTTTTTGAAACTAGCAACAAGGATCCAGTAAAACATGTTTTTCTGGTTTTGTTTACGTCGACCAAGAAGGTAATTAACACAGCAAATTGAGGTTCTAAGATGACTCTTAACAAGTACTTTGTTTTCATTCCAGCAGAATTGGAACAGGAAATGCACAAGGACAATCAAGTGATCTCTGAGAAGGAAACTCAACGTCAGGCATTAGTAAAACAGGCGCAACAACAAGGCGGCCTGTAAGCTAGGTTTCAAAGAGAAAGAGCACCGCAACGGTGCTCTTTTTGTATCTGAGGTCGTAGAATTAACTTAATATGCCAAGGCTTTTCAACTTTCTGTAAATGGTATTTCGGCTCACACCAAGCATACGAGACGTTTTGCTAATGTTCCCCTGATTGGCTTGATATGTTTTGAGCAACTTATCTTCGACGGTTGCACGCAGTTCTGAAGTTGGTTCAGCGGATGCTGCCCCTTCTTGAGCTTGGCTGAGTTTCTTACTTAGGTGGGCTGGGACGTGTGTGAGTTCCAATATTTCTTCACCTTGCGCCATTAAGGCGGATACTTTGATTAAACTATCGAGTTCACGCAAATTTCCTGGCCATGAGTAAGACAGCATCAGAGAAAGGAGGTGAGGGCAAAGCTGTTGTTCAGATTCGGCGTGACGCCGATGAATGTTCTCAATCAGTTGTCGTTTGTCATCACGTTCCTCAAAGCGAGGTAGCTCAATGATCAAGCCATTAAGGCGATAATACAAATCTTGGCGGAACAATCCTTCGCTGACCAAATGTTCCAGATCTTTATGCGTGGCTGCAATGATTTGCGTATCGACTTGAATACTTTGGTTGGAACCCACGGGAAGCACGGTTTTATCTTGCAATACATGGAGCAATCGGCTTTGAGCTTCCAAGGGTAAATCTGCGATTTCATCTAGAAACAAAATCCCTTTGTGTGCTTGGCGAATTTTTCCCTGATAGCCTTTGCTGTTTGCGCCAGTAAAGGCACCGGCTACGTAGCCAAATAATTCAGATTCAACCAGATCTTTTGGTAGCGCTCCGCAGTTGACGGAAACTAACGGTCCCGTTTTTCTCTGGCTGTTTTTATGGAGCGCTTTCACAAACTCGTTTTTGCCAACACCAGTCTCTCCGAGAATCAACAAACTGATATCTTTATCGATGACGCGATTGGCTTGCTGCCAACAGTGCTCAACAGCGGAGTCGCCATAATGAAGATCATTGGACGCCGCTACAGCACGAGACTTGACCTTGCTATCTTTATCGGTAAGCGGTTTTGTTTTGAAAACGAAAGGGTGCTCATTTCCCCGAGTGGATAGAATGTCGTCTAAGGATTGCCCAATGATACTTTTTTGCGCAAAAAGTTGAGAGGCTACTTGATTGTGAGCCAAAACTTGTCCGTCTTCATTTGCAATGATAATTCCTTGCCAACCACTATTCAGTAAACCTTTTTCGCACGCTAAATCCACACGAATATGCCCTTGTGGAATCAAGTTAAGTAGTTGATTCTCCACTTGCTGGACCATGTTTTGTACTAGTACTTGCGTTGAGAAGTCATGTCTCTTTTGCTCGCTCGTAATATCTAATACGCCAATGAGGTTACCAAGATGATCGAAAATAGGATTAGCCGAACAGCTAATAAAACGATGGTGTTGGATAAAGTGCTGATCACCAATAACAGAAACGGGCTTTGCTTCAACCAAGGCTGTACCAATCGCGTTGGTGCCTTTGACCTTTTCTTGCCAGCATGCACCAGAGCTTAGCGAGATTTCCGTTAACTTTTCACGAAATCTAGGCTGTCCCCAACTGCCGATGATGACACCATCTGAATCCGTCAAAATTAAGCGACTGTCGCTATGAGCAAATAGCTGATTAAACAAAGGGAGCGCAAATTGAGTGACTGCCTCTAGCAAAAAATTGAGTTGGTGACGCCTATCTTGGAGCGTCGCTGGCGTTACTCGAATATCTTCAGGGCGTCGACGCTGTTTTAAACCCGCTTGTTCACTTCTGACCCATGAAGTTGAAAGCCAATTGTTATCGCTAATATGTTGAAGTTCCATGACTGTACCATTTTGTCACAGTGAGGGTGTGCCATTTTGGAACACTTGAACATTGGTGTTCACACCATACATCCGCTCAAACATCGCTCACTTGGTTTGTTATCGCTTGGTAATCATAGTTTTACATTTAATTAACAACAAGTATGGCGTAGTTGGCGTGTGACTTGCGTAATGCTCTTTGTGAACAGTGCGATACGACACTGCAATAACACATTGAACGAGAAACAAAAGGAAGAGTTATGATTTATGCACAGCCAGGTAGTGAAAATGCCATTGTTAACTTTAAATCGCATTACGATAACTTTATCGGTGGGGAATGGGTAAAACCAACGGGTGGTGAGTACTTTGACAATATCTCACCAATCAACGGACAAGCGTATTGTAAAGTTGCTCGCTCTGGCGAGGAAGATATTAATTTAGCACTGGATGCCGCGCACAACATCAGAGCAAAATGGGCCAAAACCAGCGTGACAGAACGTTCGAACATCTTGCTGAAAATTGCTGACCGTATTGAGCAGCATCTAGAAGAGCTTGCTGTTGCAGAAACTTGGGAAAACGGCAAACCAGTTCGCGAAACCTTGGCGGCAGATTTACCTTTAGTAGTGGATCACTTCCGTTACTTCGCTGGCTGTATTCGCGCACAAGAAGGCAGTGCGGCAGAACTGGATGAGCACACCGCAAGCTACCACTTCCCAGAACCGATTGGTGTGGTTGGTCAAATTATTCCGTGGAACTTCCCAATGTTGATGGCGGCTTGGAAACTAGCGCCGGCACTAGCGGCAGGTTGCTGTGTGGTATTGAAGCCAGCAGAGCAAACCCCAACATCCATTCTGGTTCTGATGGAAAAAATCGGTGACCTTCTTCCTCCTGGTGTCATCAACGTTGTAAACGGATATGGTTCTGAAGCGGGTCAAGCATTAGCAACCAGCAACCGCATTGCGAAACTCGCTTTTACCGGGTCTACGCAAGTTGGCAACCACATTCTGAAATGTGCAGCAGACAACTTGATCCCATCGACAGTTGAGTTAGGTGGTAAATCTCCAAATATCTACTTCTCAGATATCTTCGATTACGAAGATGAGTATCTTGATAAGTGTATCGAAGGTACGTTACTTGGTTTCTTCAACCAAGGTGAAGTTTGTACTTGTCCATCTCGCGTACTGGTTCATGAAGCGATTTATGACAAGTTTGTAGAGAAACTGACGGAACGTGCACAGCTGATTAAACAAGGTAATCCGCTCGATACCGATACTCAAGTCGGTGCTCAGGCTTCTCAAGAACAGTTTGATAAGATTTTAAGTTACCTGGAAATCGGCCGTGAAGAAGGCGCAAAAGTGGTCTTTGGTGGTGGAGTGTCAGAACAGCCAGAGTCTATCAACCAGGGGTACTACATTCAGCCAACCATGTTGGAAGGCCACAACAAGATGCGAATCTTCCAAGAAGAAATCTTTGGCCCAGTGATCGCTATCACCAAATTCAAAGATGAGGCTGAAGCGTTGGAAATCGCAAACGACACTGAATATGGCTTAGGCGCAGGTGTTTGGACACGTGATGCGAACGTTGCATATCGTATGGGCCGTAATATTGAAGCTGGTCGGATCTGGATTAACTGTTACCACGCTTACCCTGCACACGCAGCGTTCGGTGGTTACAAAAAATCGGGTATCGGGCGCGAAACGCACAAGATGATGCTGGATCACTACCAGAACACGAAGAACTTGCTGATTAGCTACAGCATCGACCCGTTAGGCTTCTTCTAGTGAAACTAAGTAATTAATAAAGAAAAAGCAGTATGAATCAAAACCCCGAATCTTCGGGGTTTTTTATTAGCGTGAGCTTGTCGGCTGAAGGGTAACTTAGATGTTTAACCTGCTTATATTGTGATATCAGGAACGTTGAATTATCGCCACTTTTCGTTCCATAAGCTTTTCTACGGCGGCGTTTTGCTTGTCAATATTGAGTTGTGGATCAAAGTCCAAAACGCGATTGCAAGATTCGAGACTGGCAAATTGATTTAAACATTCACCAAGCTCTCTTTTAGAGCTTGTTCGCATCAGACTGCTTTCTGATGAGGAGAGTAGGGTGACTTTACGGCCATGAAACGTTCCTTGCGGCACTGCATCACTTTGCTGCGCTTGTTGAGCGTCATGAACCGATGAATTGGTGTATGTGGATTGGATGTCATTGGACATAAAGACACCTAAACTCTCAAGTCTAAAGTTTGTGGCATCGGTGGTGCCTCATCAATGGTTACATGAGAAGACAATAACGCTTCCCACGACTCGCTGTGCGTCAGCAATTCTGCTAAAGCTGTTTCAAAATATTCGTAATCCAGTCGCCTAATGTTAATGAGTCGGTTTAAACATAGGACATGTCGGTGGTTATCTAAACTAAAAAATAACTGGTGCTCAGGCCAGTGATAATTAAAGGCCAAGAAAGAACGATAAAGATCGGAATTTACAATTTGAAGGCCAACAATCTCAGCTTCGAGCTGCAGAGTTGTCGATTCAGGATGAAAGATGATATGCACCCTTAGATTATCATCAAAGGCTAAGCTTACTTCATTTTCCGTTAGATGCAGTGCAGGCAAGCCTATTTGATGAGCAAACTTTAGCAAAATCTCATCGATAGTTTGGCGTGCTGACATAGGAATAGTCCCTTTTGAAATTTTATCAAGGAAAATATTAGATGTATCTCTTCATGTTTATCAATATTAGTCGGTTGTTATTATATTTTGGCTTTTAAATGTGTTGAGAGAAATAGAAAGGCAAAAGTAGATGTGTTCAGATGCATATCTCGATGGTAATGATATATATGAATATCATTTTTCTCTAATAAACTTCAATTAAGGAAGGAATGAAAGTGAGCAGAAACTGCTTTTGAAATTACAGTCCATGTTAACTACGTGTTGTTGAAAAATGCGATTTATTGTCCGCTTGTAGTATAAATATAAGTTGATCTTTTATATTTTTACATAAAGAATTGTGTGGATTTCAAATGAGCTAGATTATATAAAATAAGTTTATGGGGTCATAATGAACAATTCTATATGGGCTGGTTTTATTGGGTTATTCATACTGAGTGGGTGCAGTCAGACTGTGTCCGTCAATGGGGTGGATGACTTTGATACACAGAGTCAGGCATCAGTCTATGGTTGGGTTTCTTTCGACGGCTACTTTCCACCTTCGATTACTTCTCTTGAAGTGGAAATATGTAAAGTTATTGATAATCAATGTCTTAAATCGGTATCTCAGAGCTACCAAGGCGTTCAGTTGCCTGTGCAGTATTCGTTTTTAATTGCACCAATTCAAGCTGGTGAAGGAAAAATGAAGATTATTGGAAAGCTTTATTCAAACGGTGAGCTCGTTGCGGAAAAAGAAAAGAACTATTTATTTTTAGAGGGAAATAAACAAGAAAACTTGATTCTTGTTCCAAAAATAAACAGATAAAATTTTAAGCACTACATTTTTATTAGAATTTTCTAATTTATAAAAATAAAGACTATATCTTTCCTGTTGTGAAAGATTTGTTGTCTTTTATAAACATTAATTACATGACTTTGAAGTCATCGGGTCAGTTGTTTTTTAGACTCATACTTGTTGCAAAAACAGTATTTTTTATGATTATATCTCGCTCCTTGAACACGTTGGCTTGGCGTTTTAGGCTATAAAATATACATTTTTATGATTTTGGAAATTTAATTTTGTTCTCGAAACGGTGCCGAAATCTATTTAATTGTATTCTAATGTATAACAAAACAACCAAACTTAAATAACGAAATGATATTTAAGTTTTGGCTAATGATAAACGCTATCTGATAAAAATAATAAAGACGGACAGCAGAAATTTACTAAGTCAAACCTTTACCTTCAGGTAAAGGTAATGCTTGGGTTATTTGCTAATTATTCGGGGGGTATGGTAAGTGATAGAACTTCTATGCTCTTTTCTTTGCTTCTTTAATTCATACAGCAGTACTTAGAAATAACAACGATCAAAGTAGTGCTTTGAAAGTTTCTCAACATTTGCACTGAGAAACTCAAAATAATGAAGGGTAGAAAATGGATGTGTCAGGCCAACTAAACTCAGAAAGGGTCGACTCGAGTTCACGAAAAATTCGTAGTTTTTCCTGCTATGAAAAATCTGACGAAGTATTTCACTCAGACCAGTCTCACATTGTTGTCGTTCACAATGGTCAGCTTCGAGTTCAAACAGGTGATTGCACAATCGATGTTGCTGCAGAAAATGGGGTATTTCTATCTCAAGGGGATTACTTGTTAGAGTACTCTCCGCTAGATGGGGCATACAAAGCGTCGATTATTGCTTACGACAATGAACTCGTTAGTCAGTTGCTGCAAAAACACAGTGATCTCTTGATGATGCTGCCTAAGGTAGACAAAGTTTGTTCTGGTTTGTTTACTTTTGGTTTGAACATACTCGTTGAACAAGTGCTTTCTAGCATGCAGACGCTTGAGCAACAAGCGTACCCTGATGCCATTATGTGCCTAAAATACGAAGAACTACTCATTCTCTTGCTACACAGCAAAGGAGGAGAATCACTGTATGCGTTGCTGTCACAACAAACAAACCGTACGTCGGAACGGTTACGTCGATTTATGGAACAGCATTACTTAAAAGAATGGAAGTTGACAGACTACGCGCAGGAGTTTGGTGCCAGCTTAACCACTTTTAAAGAGCTTTTTAATGAGCACTATGGCATTTCTCCAAGAGCTTGGATCAGTGAGCGTCGACTACTGCATGCTCATAAACTGCTGTTGACGAGCAAGATGAGCATCGTAGATGTGGCGATGGAGGCAGGGTTTTCCAGTCAGTCTTACTTTACGCAGAGTTACCGTCGTCGTTTTGGAACGACCCCAAGCCGCGTACGTTCGGGAGACGATCAAGTGGCTATCGCGAAATGAAATGACTTGGGACTAAAATTTTCTGACTAATTTTGAAAGTCACTCACCAGTGTAAATTCTATTATGTATCGTGTAACAACGAACGATTAAAAATTATTACATCTCTTTCTTTCTGGATTGTTCGAAAGGGGTGCGGAGACGAACATAAATGAAAAAGCAGCATTGGCGACGCCGTTCGCTTTTTCCAGACAGCATAGTGACACAGCGGAAAGTGACTGTTTTACAAAGAGGAGCTCGTTATGAAAGCGCCTCGAAACCTACGCAGGATCTCAATGTTGTGCACGTCAATCACCGACAATTGTTGAGTGAAGGCGTCATAAATTATGAGCAGTTATCTTTACTTCAACGCTTGTTGGATAGAAATGTCGTCGATAGCCTATGCGCTAGCCAGTTAGTTAAAACGTATCAAAAACTTGGTGCTTCGATAGACCGGTTTGCCATGCGTTTATTTTTGGAAATTGGATCGCAGCTCAGTGATAGCAGCACAATCACAACGTTCGAACAAAGGCTGGACTACATCAACTCTCGTCTGGGCTTTCGCTTTAATTTGGCTGTCCCAAAAACGTTGATGCTTTGTTTCCATTTATCACTCAACGAGTGGATTAACCGACAAGTCGATCAAAGTGCTCTTCATGCTTCGATTAAAGTTGAACAACTTATCAATCAACTCGATATTCAGAAGGAATATTGGTCGAAGCTATCAGGGGAAGACACCAGTGCCGTCTTTGTTCAACAGCAACTCGATCTTATTAAGAGCCAGCAGCATCAACTTAAAAAGCAACTTGGGACGTTAAGCGAACAACAGTTGCAAGTGATTGAATGTCATCGTTTGTTAATTGAGAAGTGGCAACCGTCTTTAGACGAGCTGAAAGGGTTCGCGGAGTACACCTCTACAACCGAACAATTTATTTCTGAGTGGAAAAATTGGTGTTCGGAAGTGCGACTTGAAGCCCCCGAGCTGAACGAAGTTTGGGATGCATGCGATGTGGTTTACAACGACCAAAATGCGGTTGCGAAAGTATGGCAATGGTTCAAGAACATGCAAACTGTTGGTGATATCGATCACTACTATTTTGATACTCAAAGTGGTCAGTGCGGCCAGGCTTGCAATCACCTCAGCCAGATCTAAATAGGGCGTTAAATGTTAGATAAGATGATGAAATCTTTAGCGGAAGCGCTAAAGGTAGGGGATTTTATTGCCTCAGAAAATGGTTCTTACAACATCGAGGTTGACCAGTTATCACTGAACATCAAGCAACATGCGTCATGGATTTTATGGGAAGCGACGTTACCCTTCCAGTTTAAAGAGCATCTAGATTATCAACAAGAACAAGCGTTACAACGTTGCATGCAGCTCTCATTAAAAACCATTCGTGAGGATGGCGGCGTACTGACAACCAATGATGATCAGCAATTGATTTTGCAAAGTAAAGTAAGGGTTGAGGACTGTTCGGTGGAACGGTTCTCTGCTTTGCTTTCTAAGCACGTCAATCTATGTGAGCGTTACATTGCATTATTGGAACAAGAACGCGTGAACCACACAATCAACCATACAGTGTGGTTACCATGATGCTAAAAATCTTTCCCAACATTAGGCGTGCTGCAACAAAGGCATTGTTATGCGCAGTGAGTGTTGTTCCTTTGGGATACGCGCAAGCAACAGACTTACACTGGCCCGAACAACCGTTCCGCTACTATGCAGATAATGACTCATTAAAAGAGTTGTTGAATAACTTCGGTGCAAATTATCGTGTCTCGGTTTCTGTTAGTGACAAAGTCAACGATCGAGTGAATGGGCGTTTTACCCCTGAAGATCCGGCGGAATTCCTCGATTACTTATCGCAAGTGTACAACTTGATGTGGTATTTCGATGGAGCCGTCTTACATGTCTATAAGGCGACAGAAACTCGCTCACGTTTACTTCAATTGGAATTACTTACGGCTAGAGAGCTACGCAGTACGTTAATTTCCACCGGCGTTTGGGATTCTCGTTATGGTTGGAGAGCTGCTGAGAGCAAAGGGTTAGTCTATCTTGCGGGTCCTCCACGTTATGTCGACTTAGTGGTACAAACGGCGGAGGCATTGGAAACGCGCTTGCTGCAGAAATCGAATTCAACCGACGAATTATTCGTTGAGATAATTCCTTTGAAGTACGCTTCTGCAACGGATAGAGAAATTGCATATCGCGATCAGACAATTACGGTCCCTGGTATCGCATCGGTGTTAAAACGGGTCGTGTCTGGTGTTCAAACTCAAGTGACGAGTGCGTCTAGCAAAGAAGTTACCAGTTCAGATAAGCCTGTAAAAAGTAATAAAACCGCCTCAGTTCATGGTGGTGCAACAGTTGAAGCAGAGCCGGGCCTTAATGCGATTATCGTTCGTGATACTCAAGCACGATTACCGCTCTATCGTAAACTGGTCGCGCAATTAGACCAGCCGCAATCAAGAATTGAAGTCGCGCTATCGATTGTCGATATCAGTGCCAACGATTTAAGTCAGTTAGGCGTTGATTGGCGAGCGGGAGTGTCTGTCGGAAACAACCGCATTGTCGATATCAAAACAACAGGTGATGTGAATTCGGGGGATGTGACGCTCGGCAGTGGACAGAACTTTAAGTCCTTGCTTGATTCAACCAACCTAAATTACTTGCTGGCTCAAATTCGTTTATTGGAATCCAAAGGCAGTGCTCAAGTGGTTTCAAGACCAACATTGTTAACTCAGGAAAATGTCGAAGCGGTACTGAACAACAGCAGCACTTTTTACGTCAAGCTGGTTGGTAAAGAAACCGCAGCGCTGGAAGAGGTCACATATGGCACGTTACTGAGAATTGTCCCACGTATCGTTGGTGATAGATTTGCTGCACGACCTGAAATTAACCTGAGCCTTCATCTCGAAGACGGTGCAAAGATCGCTGATGGTGGCGTCGATGATCTTCCTTCCGTTCGTAAAACTGAAATCAGCACCTTAGCGACGGTTAAACAAGGGCAAAGCTTACTTATCGGTGGTGTGTACCGAGATGAAGTGAGCCATCAGTTACGTAAAGTGCCATTGCTAGGAGACATCCCATATTTAGGCGCGCTGTTTAGAAGTAATACCAACACTAAGCGCCGCACAGTACGAATGTTTATTTTAGAACCTCGAATTGTTGTGGATGGTATTGGCGATAGTGTGTTGATTGGCAACGAATATGACTTGCGACCAAGTATCGGCAAGCTTAACAACATCTCCAACAATAGCGCTGAATTTAAATCGGTAGTGGAAGTATATAGCTGCACATCGAGGGTTCAAGCCGAGCGCTATCAACAAGACTTATTGTCACAGCAAAAGTCGTCTCAATTAACGCAGTGCCAATTACCAACAGGGCAAAAGGGTTGGCGGGTGAAAGTATTGGAATGTGATGACTCACAAAGTGAGTGTGTGCGCCCTTCAGAGGAGTCTTAACCGCGATGCAGCAATGGAAAATTCGTATTTTATCAGGCGTGCATACCGGAGTAGAAGTCACCTTACCTGAAGGTGCTCTCGTGCTTGGCAGTGACGACTTTATTGCTGATCTTGTACTGTCTGATGCTGGGGTCGAAGCGAACCATTTCACCCTCGTTTGCCAGCAAGACTCGGTCATTTTACGAGGCTGCGAAGAGGCAAATATTAACAGTGAAGACATCGCTGTTGCAGGTGGTGGTATCGAGTTGTCACGCCATGCTGTTGTCTCGGTCGGCGTTGTGAAGTTCGCTCTGGGATACGCGGAAGATGCGTTAATTGTGAGTAACGTCAGCGACGAATCTAGCCAACAGAATACACCTGTGGTTGCTGTGCAACGCTCTAGCTGGAAAAAAACAACGCTCATCGCTTTGCTTTGTAGTTTTGTCCCGAGTGTCATTTTTGCCGGTATGTGGTACAGCCAAGCTAACGGAAACAACAATGAAATTGTTACAGAAGCAGAACCCATTGTTTTGGTGCGTAACATCTTAGGCGAGCTCAAACTTAGCGACGTTCGTGTGGAATGGAATGCCGCCGCACGCCAAGCAGTCCTAGAGGGCTATGTTGAAGACCGAACACAGAAACTCGATCTGCTTGGTCGAATTGATGTATTGGGCATCAATTACAAAAGTGACTTAAGAACGATGGAAGAAATCCGTCGCGGGGTTCGATTTATTTTGCGCAACCTCGGCTATCACCAAGTGAAAGTCGAAAATGGCGATGAGACCGGCACACTGCTGCTGACGGGCTATATCGATGATGCAAGCCGCTGGAACCAAGTTGAACAAATCTTGGAGCGAGACGTGCCGGGTCTTATTGCGTGGAAGGTTGAACTGCAGCGAGCGGGTGCCTACATGGATACGCTAAAAGCGTTATTGACGGATGCGGAGTTACTGAAAAAAGTCCAGTTGGTCACCAGCGGTGATCGCATCGAAGTTCGTGGTGAGCTTGATGATATCGAAACGACTCGATTTTACGGTGTGACCCGAGACTTCCGGGAACAATATGGTGAGAAACCGTACTTAGTTTTGAAATCCATACCTAAGGTGAGTAAAGGCACCAACATCGATTTCCCGTTTCGTAGCGTCAACTTTGGCCAGGTTCCATATGTGATTCTGACCGATAATGTTCGCTATATGGTCGGTGCAAGAACGCCTCAGGGCTACCGAATATCCAGTGTTACACCTGCTGGTATTGAGTTGGTTAAAGGCGGGCGGGTGATAACAATAGAACTCGGATATGAAGGCGAGACGAACAATGACAAATCTTGAACAAATTTTAAATAACGACACAAACGGTGCGGAAGTGCACAAGATTAAGAGCAAGCTCTTAGAAGCACAAGCGGTGGTGAAACGTCAGTTGGATTTAGGGTGCTCACCACAGCAGTACCAATTGCTACTCAAACAGTATGAAGCTTACACAGCCGCCTATGCGGTCGTTGAATCATACGAAGCTAACTAAAAAATACGAGGAAGTCTTATGTCATTTTACGATGCTAGTAACAGTGTAAACCTTGATGATGTTAAAGCTAAGTTAGAACAACAAGCGAAAGATGCCAACACAGAAGTGACGGCAGCCATCAAGAACCTAGAAACCAATGCCGATGATCCATCAAAGCTTGCCGAGCTTCAGCACGCGATCAACAAATGGTCTGTTGTTTACAATATCAATGCGACCACCACTCGTGCGATTAAAGATGTGATGCAGTCGATTCTCCAGAAGGTGTAAAGCATGGAACGAGAAACGCGCCAACTGCTGGCTGAAATCGCGCTGATGGCAACAGGTATGCATCGTCATCAAGAAGCCAACACGATTGCAGATGGCCTTGAAGCAAGCTCAGGTTCTGAAGAGACCGTTGCGATGATTCGTGCAATGAGCCTCATGAATAAAGGCTTGTATGAAGAGGCTCATCAATTACTCGAACCACTTTGTAACGCCTATCCAGATCTGATCAGCTTAGCGGCTCTTGCTTCTGCCAAAGCCGGTTTACTGAGCAAAGCGGAAAGCTGGGTAGAACTTGCGTCACAAGGAAGCGAAGAAAGCCAAGCATTTGCTGCGAGCTTTTCTCAGGACATTAGGAATCTTGGATGATCATTGATTCAAGTAACCTAAGTCTTCAACACCAATCTTTGCGTCAGTCGGAGTCGCGCCATTATGAGCGGAGCGATGAAGACAAGATGAAAACGTTCATGGAGCGAAGTGACAAGCAAGAGCAAGTTTCACATGTTTCTCCAAAAGAGACGCTAGAGAAAACAGAAGCGAAACTGGCGGAGATTAAAGCGTGGTACGAATCATTAAAAGACGCAGAGGTTGTCAGTAAACAAAGTGTCTTATCATCGTTAAATGAAGCGTTCTCCGACCCTCAAGTTAAACGAGAGGCAATGTGGTACGCCTTTCATGAGGCGAAGAGTGCAAAAGGCAACGAGCAGCCACAATCTGATTTGTTAAAGGTGTTGAAGCAGGAGTTACTAGGGAATTTTTCGGGACAGCTTATTGCCGAACCACCTGCTGATAAAACAGCACTAAAAGCAATGCTAGCGCAGCATTTTCCACTGGGTGCCCAGAAAGAACAAGCCTTATGGCATTGCTGGGCAGAGTTGAAGTCGTTACCTGATATGGCATCAACACTGGACATGGTTCGTGATGAACTTAGCTTCATGATCCAAAAAAATGCGATGGTGAAAAACATCATGACTCACAGTCACAAGTTAGATTTATCTTAGGAGTACATATGATAAACACGCAGTACACCGAGGTGATGCAAACCAACATTGATAAGTTACAGGATGCGCAAGTCGAAGACGGTTTAAGCGAACGTTTTGAGCAAGCCATGTCGGTTCCCGAGGCAAGTAATGGCCTGGAGGGAGGTTTGCTAGAAAACATCAGCGAGTTGAAAAACACTATCGATAACGCGAAAAGTAACCTGCAAGACAACATGAAGATGGTGGGTGATGATCCGGCGCAATTACTGCAAATGCAGTGGGCGCTCACACGCATTACTTTTCAAGAAGAGCTGATCGCGAAAACCGTGGGTAAAACCACACAAAACGTAGAAACCTTATTGAAGGCACAATAGTGATGATGAATAAAATGAGAGCAGTTTTCATCATGCTCACGTTGTTTCTGGTAGGTTGTCAGACCGAGTTATACACCAACGTTACTCAGAAAGAGGGTAATGAGATGTTGTCGATCTTACTATCCGAAGGTGTCGTTGCAACAAAAGAACCTGACAAAGACAACACCGTCAAGTTAATGGTAGACAGTTCTCAAATCGCCTTCGCGGTAGATGCGCTAAAGCGAAAAGGTTATCCAAGAGAGCAGTTTTCCACACTGAAAGAAGTGTTTCCCAAAGACGATTTGATCTCGTCACCATTAGCAGAACGAGCACGTTTGGTATACGCGAAATCTCAAGAGCTCTCGTCAACCTTATCTCAGATTGATGGCGTGCTGGTGGCACGTGTTCATGTTGTTTTGGAAGATCAAGATCTGCGTCCAGGAGAGCGCCCAACTCCAGCTTCTGCCTCCGTATTTATTAAACACGCAGCAGATATTGCGCTTGATTCATATGTTCCGCAGATCAAATTATTAGTGAACAATAGCATTGAGGGGCTGAACTACGATCGAATCAGCGTAGTGATGGTACCCTCATCAGAGGTTCGAGTTGCTACTCAAAACAATCAATTTAAAAGCATTTTGTCGGTTCAGGTCACCAAAGAGACGGCGAATAATCTTATCGCCATTTTGGTGTTCTTGGTAGCGGCACTCATCGGCTCGAATATCGCTACTTTTACATGGTGTCGTAGGAACACGAAGCGTGGTTAAACCAGAAACACCACTCGCGCAGGTACAACACCAGTTTAACTATGCGCCTTGCCAGTACATCCATAGAAGTTGGATAGAGCAAAAGCAGCCTTGGTTACTAAATATCGAAGGCTGGAGAGATAACCCCATGTTCAACCAATGGTGTATCAATGAGTGGGCGTTATCTCCCGTTCCTGAGACGGCTTTTAACAGACCTTGTCATAGTTTGGCATTGCTCCCGACAGACGCGTTGAATCAACTCGTATTGATGGTGGGTGGAGCTTTGCATTGTGTTGCGATGCGAAGCGTTGTCTTAAAACATCCTAAACAGGTTCTGAACAACGTTTTTGGTTTGGAAGGCGCTCGGTTCTTAATTCAAAACGGGCCGATGCTGTTATCCTGCTGGCCGCAAGGCTGGCAGCGTTCGTTACCAGAACTACTGGATGAAAGGTCTGTTGAAGCAAGCATGAGGGCGCTGGGATATTTTTGGATGAGGTTTATTTTGATTAACTCACCGGAAGATGTTGTTCTTCGTTGGCAATTCAAATTGGAAAAGCAACTTAGCGAAAACGCAGAAACAGCTAACTGGTTGGAAGCGGATCAACGAGATCTGGCGTATCGACTCACAAAAAAAATCGCAAAACAGGTTATTCCTCAATGGTTTCATTTGTTGAAATAAAAACAGACAATTTGCAGCTGGCACCTGGCTTAAAGGTGCTGAAAGCGAAAGATTATGCCAGTTATCTGGATTCGCAACACTTAGTTGAAGCCGCGAACTCCAAAGCTGAAAGCATCATTGCTAATGCCCAACAAGCCTACGAAACCGAAAAACAACGTGGTTATCAAGATGGCCTTGCACAAGCCAAGATTGAAAATGCGCAAACGATGGTTGAAACCTTAGCACGTTGTAATGACTACTATCAGCAAGTCGAAGAAAAAATGACAGGTGTGGTGTTAGAAGCAGTACGTAAGATCATCGATACCTTCGATGATGTCGATACCACGGTGAGTGTAGTTCGAGAAGCGTTGCAACTGGTGAGTAACCAAAAGCAGGTCATTTTACATGTCCACCCAGAGCAGGTTGTTGAGGTGAGAGAAAAGGTGGCTGGTGTATTAAGTGATTTCCCTGAAGTCGGTTACGTTGACGTGGTAGCAGATGCGCGCTTGAAAAATGGAGGCTGCATTTTGGAAACAGAAGTTGGGATCATCGACGCTAGTATTGATGGACAGCTGCATGCATTAAAGCAAGCCATGGTGAAGCAGCTCAGCGAGCGTAAAATTACGATTCATGAATGAACCTCAAAAACTCAGCACTTGCTGAGTTTTTTCATTTTAATGCCTTTAAACAAAAAAAATCCGACCATTTCTAAAATATTCACTGCCATAAATCCTTAAGAATACACCTAAGAAAGCTGCTTAGTTGATAAGTCTTGCAACTAAGCAGCGCATCTAAAACAACAAAAATAGGATTATTTAGTCGAATGGCTAATGGATTTATAACTTCTTTACTGACAGATTTTGCCAGCCGCTGCCAATTGGAGCCGTTGGTTTTTGATGAGGATGATTGTTGCCATCTACTCGTTGAGCAAAACACAGCAATCACAATTCGTGCACAAGAAGATCGTGTGACGCTTATCGGGCTGATTTCAGGTAATAAACCGAGTGCTGATATTTTGCATCAACATATGAAAGATGCCTTAACGCAAGGCTCTCCAGCGGTATGCTGGGAGGAAGAGACCGGATATATCGGTTTCATACACCTGCCTCAGCAACTGCTAACTGCATCTTTTTTCGATGAGTCATTTGCGAATTTCATCGAGTGGTTAAAAAGTGCGAATACACAAGAAGTAACCAATAAAACAACCGAAGTACCGGAAACGAATACCACTCATTTTTCCACATTAAGGGTTTAAAACATGATCAGTTTTGGAAGTGTTAGCGCGTTGCAGGCTGCCATGCCGCAAGCTCGTAACGAGATACTTAACCAAGGTAAGCTGAGTATTGGTGGCAAAGAATACCAAATCAACGCAGCGACCCAAGAATTTACTCGCGCCAATCCTACGAATGGTGCAGTAGCGCGATTTTTTGAAGCGACAGGAAAACTGTTTCGCGAAGGTAGCCCACAATCGGTAGCGAAAGCCCTTACAAAAGCCGTATTTGATAATGAGCAAGGACAAGCTCAGCGTTTACAAGCTGCTTCTTCTGTTGAGCATGGACAAATGTTCTTCAAAGATGGAAGCATAAAAACCGCATCAGATGTCTTAAATGCCTTTGCGAAGTTAGACAGTAAATCAGTTCAGTCGAACTCTGCTGAGCTAAACCAGTTAGCAGAGCGAGCGATGACAGAGGCAATGTTAGAAACCGATTCTGGTAAAAACCTCACATCACTGATTGGCGAAAGTGCAGCGAAGTCGCTTGCTGGACGTGTAGTAAAAGACTACGGCGGTGGTGTATCTGCAGCGCAGAAAAACCCGGCAGGTAGCATTAATCAAATGCAAGCGGTGTTTGATATGGAGGTGATGCATCTTAAATCGGCGCAACGTCATATCGAAGGTCTAGCAAGCACCGATCTAAGCCAAGGTGTATACGCTGAAGGACTGGCGGAGGGTGCGTTTAACAAAAGTGGCGTAACCAATAATGTTGAAAGAGCTGCGGCGTGGATCATTAATGCTTCTAACTCTAAAGGAAACGATGCCGAAAATATTACGTCTTTACTGAAAGAATACGCGTCTAATGGTAAAGATTTATTGAATATGGAAAACCTAAAAGAGCTACACGCTCGATTGGTGCCTAATGTTGAGCGTGATTACCGAGGGCCAAATATTTCGGGTGGCACTTTGCCGTCAAGTATTGGCGGTGAGGGCATGTTAAAGCAGCACATTGAAGGCTTTTTGAAAGAGAACCCTGTAGAAGATAAAGACTTAGGTAAACATTTGTTCGCCGGAGTTATCGGGTACCATGGCTTTACCGATGGAAATGGTCGCATGGGGCGCATGCTATACGCGATAGCAGAACTTCGTAACGACTCGTTCAATCCTTTAGCTATGGATGCAGAAAATAGCCTTCACGGTATTAAGTGATTTTCTACTTCTATTTAATTTTTGGAGCGGCGATTGCCGCTCTTTTATTTTCAGCCCTAAACCACCTACTTCAGTAGGTGGTTATCATCCGTTTCGGCTTTGCCTGTAAAACTACTCAT
>NZ_JAWPOM010000197.1:0-1092 GCF_033344285.1 Vibrio sp. 779(2023) | reverse complement strand
AATGGTGCGAAGATTCGTTTCTGTTGCTGCTCATCGATGCCGATGCCTGAGTCTTGCACGGAAAACTCGATGATGGCTTCCGATTCATTACTTTCAAGCGTGGTAATCGAAAGCTCTACACTGCCTCGTTCCGTAAATTTAACGGCATTGGACATGAAGTTCATGATCACCTGACGCAAGCGGTGATCGTCAATGACGATGTGATAAGGCGTGTTTGGGCTAATGCTGACGGTTAATTCGATGCCTTTCTCTTTTGCTTTTGGGGACACGATTGAGGCGATGTCATAAATTGATTCTCGCACGCAGGTTGAATGAGGACTTATCAGCAACATGCCGGCCTCAATTTTGGAAAAATCCAACACGTCGTTAATCAGGCTGAGCAGCAATTGGGAAGACGTCTCTATTGTGTCGACGTAATCTCGCTGTGTAGCCGTCAACGGGGTGTCTGCCAGCACTTCAGAAATACCTATCACACCGTTGAGCGGAGTACGAATCTCGTGCGACATGTTCGCTAGGAAGCTACTTTTCGCTTTGCTGGCTTCAATCGCGTCGTCTTTGGCGCGCTCGGCATCTTCTTTGGCTTTGGTGAGTTTCTGCTTTGCTTGCTCTCTCTCATGACTGAGTTTTTCCACTTCTTGAGCAAACTTGCTTAACTCATCTTTGCCTTTGATGAGCTCAGAAAGTGGTGAGTCTTCGCTGTAATTTTCGCGGCTTAAAAACTCGAGAACAAGATGCAGGTTGTTGGTCACTTTACGCACCAAGCGAATGGTTAAACTGATAACAAGAATTGTCACCAACGACATGATAACAATGAATACCAACCGCTGTTGCGTGGTTGCTTTAATGGTTTGTGCGAGCTTCGTTTGCAGCTCATGTTCCATCGTATCGTCGATGTCATGAAGTAGCGCCAGTCGCGTGTTCAGCGCAGCAAGTCCAGCTCCCGTTTTAAGAGGAGATAACGCTTGTAGTTCCTCTTGGTTAAGTAACTGATCACGAAATTCTTGGCTAGTTTGAAATACCTTGTTGCTAAAGGTTTCTATCAGCAATTGGACTTGGTTCTGGTTGGCATTGAGTGCGACGAAGCGCTCTACA
>NZ_JAWPOM010000196.1:0-1094 GCF_033344285.1 Vibrio sp. 779(2023) | reverse complement strand
TATTGATCGTCGAAGATGAGCACAAAGCCGGAGAATATCTGCAAAAAGGTTTGATTGAATCTGGGTATGTGGTGGATTTAGTGCATGATGGGGTCGATGGGCTTTATCACGCTACTAGTGAAGAATATGACTTAATCCTCCTCGACATTATGTTGCCTAAACTCGATGGTTGGCAGGTGCTTAACACATTGCGCAGTAGTGGGATTCACACCCCAGTGATCATGCTGACAGCGAAGGAGCAAGTGGAAGATCGCGTGCGCGGTTTTGAGCTGGGTGCCAATGACTATGTGGTAAAACCTTACGCGTTTGCAGAGCTACTGGCGCGTGTTCAAAACGTATTTCGTCATCATATTGCCGCGCAAGTGGTCGCATCGCCGCAAACATTACGTGTGGCAGATTTAGAACTTGATATGATCAAACGCGTTGCCACGCGCGCGGGGCAGTCGATGTCGCTTACCGCCAAAGAATATGCCCTGCTTGAGTTGTTGATGCGCAAAACTGGCCAAGTACTTTCACGTACCACCATTGCGTCGTTAGTGTGGGATATGAACTTTGACAGCGATACCAATGTGATTGATGTGGCGGTCAAACGTCTGCGTAGCAAAGTGGACAAACCGTTCGATAAACCTCTGATTCACACTGTCAGAGGGATGGGCTACAAACTCGAAGAGAGTCGTGATGCCTAAGTTCTCGCTGCCTTTTTCCATGAAAAACAAGCTCGTGCTGATGTTTGTTAGTATGACGTTTGTGACCTATTTTTCTTTGGCTTTCATCCTACAGTACGCCATTGAACGCCACTTTTATTCGCAAGATTTCAGCTATATTTCCAGTAAGTTCAATGCCATTGAGAACGAGTTAAAACGCTCGCCAGAGGATGTGTTCAAGCAAGCGAATAACAGTACGCTCTATATGTGGGTGTTTGAAGGCAAGCAGAGCGTGTATCAGAACTCGAGCCTGACGATTCCTCAGAACCGAGCCTACAGCATTAGCTCGCCTCAGGTTTTAAATCACGAGCGTGCCATCGAATGGAGTGAGGACTCGCTGAATATTCGCGCGTTTGCGTTTCAAGCTGGGGAGTATCAGGTGGTGCTCGG
>NZ_JAWPOM010000195.1:0-1095 GCF_033344285.1 Vibrio sp. 779(2023) | reverse complement strand
AAAACTTCTTGGTAAACCGTTACGCGGGAAGGTCATTGAACCAGGGTTAAAGATCACCATACCCTCTTTCATTTCGGCTACGGGAACATGCGTATGACCATGAGCGATGATGTCACCCTCTCGCAAAGGCGGTCTTTTATCGCTGTTGTACAAATGGCCATGTGTCAGAAAGATTCGCTTACCAGACTCTAGCAATACCCACGCGTAATCCATCATCATTGGGAAGTTCAGCAGCATTTGATCTACTTCGCTGTCACAGTTACCGCGTACGGAAATGATTTGCTGACTGTATTGGTTGAGAAGCTCCGCCACTTGGGGCGGGTTATACCCTTCCGGAATCGGGTTGCGTGGTCCGTGGTTCAACGTGTCACCCAACAACACCAAATGCTTTGCACCTGATGCTAGGAATAACTTGATGGTTTCTTCGGTTGCTGGCAAAGAGCCATGCAGGTCTGAGGCAAAAAATAGTTTCACGACGTTGTCTCCTCAAAATGTATGAGGCTATTCTACGGCATTCTGACGTATGCTCAACCGACTTCCCGATTACTGATGACGCACAGTCTCAATCAGCATTGGTAGCAAATGGAACCAAGCAAAATATCCGGCACCGACTAAAACTAATGTCCAAAAAACCATCGAAATGAACTTCGACTTCGCTAAATGGTGTAACGGGTCCGGTTCCCCACACCCTGGACATGTGTGAGCACGTTTCGATATTTGTTTCTCACACACAGGGCAAGAGACTAAAGGCATGATTTAAATTCCTCAACTATATGCTTAGGGCACAAAGAATAGCGCCTGTGAAAATATATGCAACATCACTAATAATCAATATCTTAGAGATTGACGTATGTCGCTGACTTGAGAAAAATATTACGCATGTTACTTACACTGTTTAGCTATCCTCTCTGACCATGCCATTAATCACGATATTGTTGTAACTCACCATGCCGATCACTTCGCCATCTTCAATCACGGGCGCGCGGCTGATCCCAAATCGCTCGAACAGACGAGCACAGTATTTAACGTTCATATCTGGATCGACACACAAAGCAGGCTTAGTCATGATTTCGTAGATATTGGTGCGCTGAGGGG
>NZ_JAWPOM010000194.1:0-1095 GCF_033344285.1 Vibrio sp. 779(2023) | reverse complement strand
TGAGCTTTTTCAGTCTAGCGCTTAAGTCCCGTTTTAACCACAGAGGGTTTGTAAGGGTATACCGCATTACATCGATGAATGTTGTGCAACATATTGTTCGACTTGATGACGATATTGAGCCTTCAACTCGTTGTCGATGAAGCTTGCATCGATAGCGTTGAGCGTGAATTTCGCCAGTTCTTCTTTGCTCATTGGATGTGCTTGATTCACTGCAAGGAAGTTATCGGTCATGTAGCCACCAAAGTAAACGGGGTCATCAGAGTTAATGGTTACCGCCACGCCTTTACGCAGAAGCTCTACGATGTTGTGCTGTCCCATTTCATCAAACACGCAAAGTTTGATGTTAGACAGCGGGCAAACAGTCAGTGGCATTTTGGTTTCAATCAGAGACTCCACTAGAGCTTCATCTTCTACGCAGCGAACGCCGTGATCAACGCGGCTCACTTCCAACATTTCAATCGCGTCGGTAATATTTTGCGCTGGTCCTTCTTCTCCGGCATGTGCCACGGTAAGCAAGCCTGCCTCTTTCGCTTTCTGGAAGACACGTAAAAACTTAGCTGGTGGATGGCCTTTTTCTGATGAATCTAGCCCCACTCCAATGATTTTATCGCGATGCTTTAAAACAGATTGCAGTGTATCCATCGCGCTTTCTTCTGACAAATGACGAAGGAAACAAGCGATGATCTGCGATGTGATGCCTAATTTTTCGCGGCCATCTGTCAGCGCTCTAGAAATGCCGTTGAGTACGGTGTCGAAGTTAATGCCACGTTCAGTGTGAGTGTGCGGGTCGAAGAATATCTCGGTATGAATCACATTGTCTGCTTTGCAATGCTCCAAGTATTCCCACGTTAGGTCATAAAAATCTTGCTCTGTGCGTAAAACATTTGCGCCTTGATAATAGAGGTCGAGAAAAGATTGCAGATCTTCAAATTGGTATGCCTCTCTCAATTCGCTTGGTGACGAATAAGGAATATCTATGCCATTGCGCTTGGCAAGTTTAAACATGAGTTCTGGTTCGAGTGAACCTTCGATATGTAAGTGCAGCTCTACTTTTGGAAGACCTTGAATAAATGCGTTCATATTCCACCTTATGTG
>NZ_JAWPOM010000193.1:0-1096 GCF_033344285.1 Vibrio sp. 779(2023) | reverse complement strand
GATCACTGGTACATTGCACAAACCGACCGCTTTTACTTTGGTGTGTTTGAGAATTGCTTCGGTCACCATGCCTGATGGATTAGTAAAGTTCAGCAGCCAAGCGTCTGGACACAATTCTTCCATCTCTTTACAGATTTCCAGCGCGATAGGAATGGTGCGACAGGCATTAGCAAAACCGCCTAAACCGTTGGTCTCCTGACCGATCATGCCGTATTTAAGCGAGATGCGTTCATCGCGGATGCGACCTTCCAAACAACCCGCGCGAAATTGAGAACAGACAAAATCGGCGTCTTTTAATGCGGGTTTGCGATCCAGCGTGACGTGAACATCAATATGAGACAGGTTGTTTTTCGCCAACATACGGCGTGTTAAGTCGCCAATGATGCTGACTTTCTCTTTGCCATCTTCAATATCGACCAACCACAACTCGCCGATAGGCAGTTCATGATTGCGCTTGATAAGACCTTCGATAAGCTCAGGCGTGTAACTGGATCCTGCACCAATAATGGTAATTTGTAGATTCTTTTTCATCGTGCTGTTTCTCGTTATGGATAAGACAGTTTGATTTAAAAGCATCGTGATTCGCTATACAAACCAATTTAAACTTGCTATGCATTAGCCTTTCTAATTTATGTTGAGTGCCAAGATGGACAGAAAACAGCAGATGCTCTCTAACATGTACACTTTCGCCGTTGCTGGTAAGTGTCTCAGTTTTACCAAAGCCGCTGAAGAGTTGTTTATTACCCAAGGGGCAGTGAGCCAACGCATTAAGTCACTGGAAGAACAACTGGGTTTCAGCTTATTTGTGCGTATGACTCGGCGATTAGAGCTGACCAAAGAAGGAGAGCGGTTACTGCACGCGCTTAACCAATCGTTTGAGGTGATTTTCTCTGAACTTGAAGACATCAAATTTAACGAGCTGCGTGGCGAGCTTTACATCGGCGTGGCCCCCACGTTTGCACAGAGTTGGTTACTGCCGCGTATGGTGGAATTTCAGCGTTTGTATCCTTCTCTCAATATCAAGCTTCGAGTAAAGGCAAGCCGATTAGATTTCTTACATGAGCCCGTTGATATTGCGATTTACTACAGTGACAGC
>NZ_JAWPOM010000192.1:0-1099 GCF_033344285.1 Vibrio sp. 779(2023) | reverse complement strand
GGCATGATATTGCTACTTGAAGCGACTCGTCGTGCATTAGGGCCTCCGCTAATGGTTGTGGCCGCCGTGTTCCTGACTTACACGTTTGCTGGCCCATACATGCCAGATGTCATAGCCCACAAAGGCGCAAGCTTAGGTAAAGCGATGTCGCATCTGTGGCTAACCACCGAGGGGGTATTTGGTGTTGCGTTAGGTGTATCCACTTCTTTCGTATTCTTGTTTGTACTGTTTGGCGCGATGCTAGAACGTGCGGGTGCAGGTGCTTACTTCATTAAAGTCGCATTTTCTCTACTTGGTCATATGAAAGGCGGCCCAGCTAAAGCCGCCGTTGTCGCATCTGGTCTATCGGGTCTGGTTTCAGGCTCATCGATCGCAAACGTCGTAACCACGGGGACTTTTACCATTCCATTGATGAAACGAGTCGGCTTCCCGGGCACAAAAGCGGGTGCCGTTGAAGTAGCAGCGTCAACCAATGGTCAGCTCACCCCGCCAATCATGGGCGCGGCAGCGTTTTTGATGGTGGAATACGTTGGGATTTCTTACGTAGAGGTTATCAAAGCGGCATTACTTCCAGCGCTGATTTCCTACATCGCGTTGATTTACATCGTTCACCTTGAAGCATGTAAAGCGGGCATGACTGGCTTACCTCGTCGTCATAATCCAACGTTACTGCAAAGCCTACTTTCATTCACGGCTACCATTTTAGGTCTGTGTGTAATCAGCGCTTTAGTGTACTACGGTGTAGGTTGGACGAAAGATGTCTTTGGCGACGCAGCGACTACGATAGTAACGATCGCGCTACTCATCGCCTACGTCGGCCTCGTAAAAATTTCTGCGAACCACATGAAAGATGGCGCAATTGAGATTGATGCGGAGCTGACTGAAGTGCCAGATCCGGGTCCTACAGTGAAGTCTGGCTTACACTACCTGCTACCTATCGTGGTACTGGTTTGGTGTTTAACAGTAGAGCGCTTCTCACCTGGCTTATCAGCGTTTTGGGCAACCGTCTTTATGGTCTTCATTTTGCTAACACAACGCCCTCTGATGGCGTTACTTGCGAAAGAAGGCGACCTAGTACAGCAAACCAAAGAGGGTTTTG
>NZ_JAWPOM010000191.1:0-1100 GCF_033344285.1 Vibrio sp. 779(2023) | reverse complement strand
TGTTGGATAAGTGCCGTACATCTGAAGGTTACTTGTGGCAACGTAGCAAGGCACAAGGCGTGGCTCGTTTGACTAAAGAAGTGACGGAAAGCATCGAAAGTTGGATCTCAGAGTTAGCACCAGCTAAACCTGCAAAAAAAGCTGAAAAAGTTGACCTTGTCAAAGGTCGAGCAAGCTACAGTCGTAAAGGAAGCAATCTTGCTCTCAATCTGAAGAAAGTCGATGACAGCTTGATGGAAGAAATCCTTGCTTTTGTTCAAAGCAAAATGCAATAAAACTAAGCTTTAACGATAACCGCCTTCGGGCGGTTTTTTTATGTCTGCGATCTTGAGCGTGTGGAAGCATGCTCCGTATAGTAGATGTGATAACATGGCGGCAGTTCAACATCGGATAGACCCCATGCACGCACAATCTGAATTTCTATCTTCACTTCAACGCCAATCTCAACATGCTTTTCAACGCTCAGGCGTTGTTTTGCAAGGAGAGGCCGATTGGCAAGAGGCCATTCTCTCTGCATTTCTTCAAACTCAAACCACACAACGTTGGTTCTGTGTTGGGGATTGGTCATTCGAGAGTGCCTTTTGTGTTGGAATGAAGCAGGGAAATCGACTACTCGGAAGAGAATGTGATGTGCTGCTGTTTGACGCGCGAAAAGAGTTCGATGCTAATAGCTTTACGGCGGCAATTGGCTCTCTCGTTGGCGGTGGAATGCTACTTGTTGTGACAAATACTGCTCAGCCACAACATTTCGCTGAGCAATGGATGCAGACCCAATGGCAAAAGCTGATAGTTCTTGAGCAGGGGAAAGTTGTTCCTCAGGTTTCTGAGCTTGCTATTGCGCAGAGAAATACAGAATACATAGAGCAGACTCACGCTGTTTCATTAATCGAGAAAGTGGTGAATGGGCATCGCAAGCGTCCTTTAGTGCTCACGGCTGATCGCGGGAGAGGTAAAAGCAGCGCATTAGGCATTGCTTGTGCTCAGTTATTGCAACACAAGCCACTGCGTATATTACTTACCGCGCCTTCTATTAACGCTGTTGAGCCAGTCTATCAGCACGCGCAGCGTTTACTTACGGATGCCAAACAGATGAAGAACCA
>NZ_JAWPOM010000190.1:0-1100 GCF_033344285.1 Vibrio sp. 779(2023) | reverse complement strand
GAACTTTGAAGACTTTGTCGCCGAGATAGAGAGTATTTCGGCGCTCATGGCGGAACAAAAAGGACTGCGTTTCGACTTAGAACGTTTGAGTGACTTACCAAAAGCGATCGAGGTGGATGCGACCCGTTTACGCCAGGTGATTTGGAATCTAGTGAGCAACGCGATGAAGTTCACCAAAGAAGGTGGCGTTGTGATGACAGTCAGCGCTGATGCCGAAGAAGACTTCGCGACCATTATTATGGAAGTCGAAGACACCGGCATCGGTATTCCTGAAGCTGAACTGGATAAGATTTTTGCTATGTATTATCAAGTTAAGTCGGGCAAAGACAACTTGCATGCGGTAGGTACAGGCATTGGGTTAGCGGTTTCGAAACAGCTGATCAATATGATGGATGGGGACATTACGGTCACAAGTGAAGAAGGCTTTGGTAGTACCTTTACTGTGTCGATTCACGTTCCTATTGTTGAACTCGAAGAGCCGGTAATCGATGCGAAGCGCGACAATGTGCATCTCAACATCTTTATGGTTGAAGACATTGAACTTAACGTGACGGTGGCTAAGTCGCTGCTAGAAAGTTTGGGGCATTCCGTGACGGTCGCGATGACTGGGGAAGAAGCGTTAGTCAACTTTGTGCCGGATCAATACGACCTTGTGCTGTTGGACATTCAACTGCCAGACATGACAGGGTTTGATGTGGCGAAGTACTACCGTGAGCATTATGACCACTTACCTCCGTTGGTGGCGTTAACGGCGAACGTGATGAAAGATCGTCGAGAGTACTTAGAAAATGGAATGGATGACGCAATCAGTAAACCATTAGCTGTGCATGCTATTCAGTCAGTGATAGATAAGTTCTTTGTTGATCGAGTCGATAAACCCGCGGTGATTGTTAAGCCTGAAGTCAAGGAAGAAGCGGCGCCTTCTCCTGTGATTGAGACACATCTACTGGATCTGGATATGCTAGAGTCTTATGTGGATATTGTCGGCGTTAAACCCGTGTACGACAGCATCAAGATGTTTGAAGACATGATGCCAGATTACATTGAGGTATTAGACTCAAACATGACCGCAAAAGATCAGGATGGCATTGTTTCTGAAG
>NZ_JAWPOM010000189.1:0-1102 GCF_033344285.1 Vibrio sp. 779(2023) | reverse complement strand
TGGGCCATTTCTGTGGTGACCAACTGTTGTCGAAACTGGCGGTTCGCCTGCAAGACATTTTGCACCTGAACGCGCATGTGGCTCGCATCGGTGGCGATGAATTTGTCATCGTACTGCCAGACATTGACGGCGATTCTCCGTTACTCGAAACGTTAAGCTCGATTTTGGGTGTGTTCCGCCGTCCGTTCGATCTGGCAAATCACGATTCGCTGCGGATCTCCACCAGCATCGGTATCGCACTCTACCCGAACGACGGTCAAGACAGTGAAACGCTGCTAAAAAACGCCGACACCGCAATGTATCTGGCGAAGAAAAATGGCCGTAACGGCTACGCGTTCTACTCTCCGGAGTTAACTGACAAATCGGTATCGCACGTCCGTATTCAATCTGCGCTGCATGAAGCGATAGAAAAAGAACAACTGCATTTGGTGTATCAGCCACAATACAACCTCGCGCAAAACGCAATTATTGGTGTGGAAGCCTTGGTGCGTTGGGAACACCCAGAATTTGGCTTAGTGCCACCTGCGGATTTTATTCCTATCGCAGAGAAGACGGGCTTGATTCAAAGCATCGGCGAATGGGTACTCAAAGACGCCTGTTTACAAGGGACTGACTGGCTGGCGAGAGGCGTTCAATTTGGCAAAATTGCAGTCAATGTATCAGCACTTCAACTGCAACAGTCGCGCTTCATCAACAAGCTCAAAACCATCCTTCGTGAAACGGGATTCCCGGCGCATCGCTTGGAGCTGGAAATTACCGAAAGCTTTTTGCTTATCGATCCAAAACTGGCCATCGCATCGCTAAATCAGCTGTGTGAACTCGGAATCGAGATTTCGTTGGATGACTTCGGCACAGGCTATTCTTCGCTGTCGTACCTCAAAGGTTTGCCAATCAACAAACTGAAAATCGACCGCTCGTTTGTCAGTGATGTGCCTAACGACAACGACAGCAACGCCATAGTGAACGCCATCATTGCAATGGGCACGACGCTTTCACTCAAAGTCGTGGCGGAAGGCATCGAAACGCCAGAACAAGTGGCTTACTTGGTCGACAAAGGTTGTATCTACGGTCAGGGATATTTATTCAGCCCACCCGTTGCGGC
>NZ_JAWPOM010000188.1:0-1102 GCF_033344285.1 Vibrio sp. 779(2023) | reverse complement strand
AGGGATAGTTCCAACGCATCTTACTTAGTTGTACGTGTCGTTTTACTCAGATGGCTGGAGGGTTTGGTTTTATGGTTATCGAGTCCCAAGCAACCTCAAGATGCCATATTCGTCATGAATGAATACATCATCTTGAAGTGACTTGGGTTTTAACAGCTTAGCAGACTGAAAGGGGATAAATGTGATAACTCGTTGAAAATGGGAGGTTATGAGCGTTTGAGAGGGGGTGAAAGTGTTTGTTTGCTTGTTTTTTGAACGGCTTTTAGTTCCAGTTTAGCTGGTTTGTGCCCCGTTTTTTAGCGTCAGTGAGCATTTGCCCAAGGCGATCGAGCACATATTCTGGTGCGTCTGATTCCTTAAATGAAGTAGAGACGGCTGTCAGAGTAATGATGATGTTTTGCTCGCGGAACTTAAACGGCAGCTGACAGATATCGCGCTGAATATTTTTCATCAGTTCTAATGTGTATTCTTCACTTTGTTCTGGAATCAGCAGAATAAACTCTTCACCGCCAAAGCGAGCGACGGTTTCGGTATCAGACACGCGCTTATTGATGGCTCGAGCGATGATCTTCAGCGCTTTATCACCAGCGGTATAACCATAACTGTCGTTTACGGCTTTGAAGTTATCGACATCAAACAGTACCACTCGTAGATTTTGTTGAGAGCGAATCCAACGGCGGTATTCGAGCTCAAGACGATCGTTAAATGCTGTTCGGTTGTAAACCTTCGTGAGTGGATCAAGCAACATTCGCTGTGTCGGGTCGTCTAAGCGGCGGCGGTAATCTTGTGTGGTTTCAAACACCGCTTCAAGTTGGTTTTTGCTGTAGCTTAAACGCTCTTGTAGGGCCTGTTCTCTCTCTTCCGTCATCTTGAGGCGCTCGGTTAACGAGGCCATTTTGGCCAGTAATGGAGCGACTTCTTGTTTGAGTTCTGCTAAATCCTGTGCTTGGTCGAGAGATTGTTGGCTGAGCTCAACCAAACCATTCATTTCTGCATTCAGCTCTTGGCGATGCTCAAAATAAGTATGGTGTTGATCGACGTTTTGATGGACGGTTTTGAGGTTACTCGCCAGCGCTGAGTTTAACTGATCGAGAAATTGGCT
>NZ_JAWPOM010000018.1:0-91255 GCF_033344285.1 Vibrio sp. 779(2023) | reverse complement strand
TGGCGCTGGACTAAACAAAGGCCCCCTTTTAGGGGGCTCACACAAAGCCACCTTCTTTAGAAGGTGGTAATTTACTTTCTATCGCCGAACTGTACAAATTTATCTTGACCTTGGAGCTTACTCTAAGGTTTATCCTTAGCAATAGGTAAATCACCGATACCAATAAGGAAAAAATTATGTGTACAAAACATCAAGGTTGCCAATCTAGCAAAATCAAAACTGCGGTGCCGCTTGGTGCAAGCGAGTCATGCTGTGCGCCAGTAAAATCTTCCCTCAATATCTCTCAGGCCAGTGTTGATGTTTCTGAAAGCTCTTGCTGTAGTGGAGGAGGCTGCAGCGTTGACACAGGCGAGGAAGACGATCCCACAAGGGAGAGTAATTCCTCCGTTCGGAACGCTTGGCTTGTGTCAGGTATGGATTGCCCATCTTGTGCGCAAAAGCTTGAGAAAGCCATTACGTCTTTACAAGGCGTCAGCCAAGCCAAGGTTTTGTTTGCAACAGAAAAACTGGTCGTCGATTTTGATGGTCTAGAGCTGATAGCTACGATAGAGCAGACAGCCCAAAAAACGGGTTTCCCGCTCTCTTCACTGGATGCTCCAAAACCAAGCACTACAAAGAAAGGCTGGCTTGGCGTCATAAGAGACAACATCCAAATTCTCTCGATTGCTGGTGCAATGGCTACTGCGGCAGTAATTTCTAAGATCGACCCTCAAATAAGCGCTTGGTTATTCACTTTGACGTGTTTACTTGGTTTATACCCAATCGCGCTCAAAGCATTTAAGTTGGCGCGTAGCGGTACGCCTTTTGCGATTGAAACGTTAATGAGTGTAGCGGCGCTCGGCGCTTTATATTTAGGTGAAACCGCCGAAGCCGCAATGGTGTTATTGCTTTTCCTTATTGGTGAAAAGTTAGAAGCATATGCATCATCTCGCGCGCGAAGCGGTGTCCAGGCGTTAATGGACTTAGTCCCAGAAAATTCAATTTTAATAATTGATGGTGAACGTAAAGAAGTACCAGCTGCTCAGCTTAAACCAGGGGATATCATAGAAGTCGCCCCCGGAGGTCGTTTGCCTGCCGACGGTGTTTTGCAAGATGCGCTTGCGAGTTTTGACGAAAGTGCGTTAACGGGAGAATCTGTTCCCGTTGAACATCAAACCGGTGGCAAAGTGATGGCCGGGGCTGTGGTTGTCGATAAAGTGGTTCGCTTACAGGTGACTTCCCGTCAGGGCGAGAATGCGATAGACCGAATTCTTCATTTGATTGAAGAAGCAGAATCCCGTAAGGCACCATTAGAACGCTTTCTTGATAAATTTAGCCGTTGGTATACGCCGCTAATGATGCTGGTGTCTCTGATGGTTATCGTTACGCCGCCATTACTATTTGCCCAACCGTGGGAAACGTGGATCTATCGAGGACTCGCCCTGCTGTTGATTGCTTGTCCATGTGCATTAGTAATTTCAACGCCTGCGGCGATCACTTCTGGCTTGGCGGCAGCTGCTAAGCGGGGCGCATTGATCAAAGGTGGTGCGGCGCTTGAGTTGCTTGGCAAGGTTGAGTCTGTCGCATTTGATAAAACTGGGACACTGACGCAAGGTAAACCAGAAGTGACTGATGTCTTTGCTTTTGATATGGATGAAGACAAGTTACTTAGCCTAACTGCGTCAATCGAGGTTGGTTCAAGTCATCCTCTAGCGGTTTCTTTAGTTACCAAAGTGCAAGAGCAGGGGCTTACTATTCCTGAAGCGTTGGATAAAACCGCGCAAGTAGGCTCTGGTGTCACTGGTTACGTCGATGGAAAAATGGTCCAAGTGGTCACGCCTTCAAAGGCAGACTTTCCACTTTCTCAGGAAGCCATAGAGCAAGTAGTTACGTTGGAACAACAAGGTAAAACGGTTGTCATTGTTCGTTACGATGACGAGGTCATTGGCGTGATCGCATGGCAAGACACATTGCGCTCAGATGCCCAGCAAGCCATCGCAATGTTGAAGGAACTTGGGGTCACGTCGGTGATGCTAACGGGTGACAACCCGAGAAGTGCAGAAGCAATGGCAAATAGAATAGGCTTGGATTATAAAGCGAGTTTGTTACCTGCAGACAAGGTGCATTACGTCGAGAAGCTATCACAACAACACACCGTTGCGATGGTGGGAGACGGTATCAATGATGCTCCAGCCATGAAAGCTTCGAGTATCGGCATTGCGATGGGAGGCGGTACGGATGTTGCGCTCGAGACTGCTGATGCGGCGTTAACACACAACCGTTTGATTGAGCTACCTGCCATGATAGAACTGTCGCGTGCGACGCTAAGTAACATTCGTCAGAATGTCGCGTTAGCGCTAGGTTTGAAAGGTGTATTCTTAGTGACAAGTTTACTTGGTGTTACTGGGTTGTGGGTTGCTGTATTAGCCGACAGTGGTGCAACAGCACTGGTGACATTGAATGCGTTGAGATTACTTCGTTTTGAGTCCAAGCAGATCAAATAACTGACCTAACCATTGATCCCACTCATTAATAGCCCGAGGCATTCGTGTATCGGGCTTTTTTTAACCGTATTCACCTGATGCGATCAGACGTTTTTCTCGTCCTTGAAATCACGCATTGCTATGCAACAAAATGATCTAATGCCCCTTAAAGTGTGATCAATACCAGTTTTGTTTGAAATTTCATTTTCATTACATTTTGTCATTGTGATTGTGATCACTCTATGTTGGTGAAAGGTTCGCTACAGTGCATCTGTACCCAATAACTGATTAATGAGCTTATTGTTCATAAAATAAGCCACAATAAGGAGCGACTTATGTCTCAAGCTGTATTCCATTTAGGTGTTACTGAAGCTGATCTTAATGGTGCGACTCTAGCGATCATTCCTGGTGACCCAGCGCGTGTTCAAAAAATCGCAGAACAAATGGAAAATCCAGTATTTCTAGCAAGCCATCGTGAATACACGCTATACCGTGCAGAGCTAGACGGTAAACCTGTTGTGGTTTGTTCTACAGGTATTGGTGGTCCTTCTACCTCTATCGCAGTTGAGGAATTGGCACAGCTTGGTGTTCGCACTTTCCTACGTGTTGGTACAACGGGTGCAATTCAACCGCATGTAAACGTGGGTGACATGATCGTAACGACGGGGTCAGTTCGTCTTGACGGTGCGAGCCTACACTTTGCTCCTATGGAATTCCCAGCAGTTGCTGACTTTGAAGTAGCAACCGCAATGAAAGCAGCGGTAGAAGAGTCTGGCGCTACAGTTCACATGGGTGTGACTGCATCAAGCGACACGTTCTACCCTGGTCAAGAACGTTACGATACGTTCTCTGGTCGTGTTGTTAAGCGTTTCCAAGGCTCTATGCAAGAATGGCAAGACATGGGCGTACTTAACTTCGAGATGGAGTCGGCAACACTGCTAACAATGTGTGCGAGCTCTGGTTTAAAAGCGGGTTGTGTGGCTGGTGTTATCATCAACCGTACACAAAAAGAGATTCCAGATCATTCAACTCTGAAAGAAACGGAAGCGCGTTCAATTAAAGTGGTTGTAGAAGCAGCGCGTAAAATGCTTTAAGCCGCTATAGTTGGCATTTAAACAAACAGAAAAAACCAGAGGCTAACCTCTGGTTTTTTTCTACTTATAGAAATGCGTACAGCTAAAATTTAGGTATAAAAAAAGCAGCATTAATGCTGCTTTTTATCGTTGTGAATTTTAGCTTTTCTTAATGGCACTATATCTCGTCTGAACCGCCCGCGTCTTTAAACCAAGCAGTTAAGTGCGTTCTTAAATCTTTAAGCTCATCAGGGCCAATCAGGGCTAGCCCTAAGTCTTCAGCACGAGTAATGTCATTGTGACGAAGAGGACGGAAGCTCACCAACATTGCGCGCGCTTGTAAGCCACCTAATAGATCGCGAAGCGATTCTAACTTATATAAAGTATCGTCGCCGTCATCTCTCATGCCTTTGGTTTTGCATTCGATGATGTGCAGCTTGTTGTTTACAACTGTTGCGACATCTAACTCATTGCGTACTTCACTTTCACCAAGTTTGCGATAAACCTGAACATTTAACGATCGATCTTGGATCGTCGGCATGGTGTCTTGGATTTGCTTCACGGTGCTGTGAACCAAAGTTTCTAACCACTCACCGTTTGAAAAGCGTCGAGCATCTTCATCTGCAAACGTTAAAACGCCATTCTCATAGGTGGCGATTTCTGCTTCTACTAAATCTGAAAGCAACATGTTGAGCTCACGGTAGCCCTGCTGTTTTTCGGAGAGCTCGACATCAAGCTTTTGTTCTTTGCGGCATGTGGTTGCAAGGTAGTTAAGTGTTGCTAGACCTGGCCCAAGCTCAAGCGCATTTGAGGCCCATCGTTCACCAAGTTCATACAATTTTTTATCAAGAAGAGGTGGTAAATCAACGTGGTGAAACTCGCCGCGTGCACCAAAGATAGTGAGGTAATCTGCAATCGTAATGTGATCTTCGACTTGGGTATCTTCTTTGCCATCAGGGTATAACCAACAAAGCTTATCGCTACTAGGCTCAACCACAAAAATTGGCCAGCGATAGGTACGGAAAACTTCGTACACCGACAACAAGCGATGACGAAGACCACAGCTCGCGTTCAATTTTACATCTTCGCCGCGTTCATGGAGATCTTTTGCCAGTTTTTGAATTGCTTGTTTGATCAGAGATGTATTAACAGCGGATGGAATTTCAAAAAATTCAGAAGTAATTTCTCGTTGATCTAAAACGGCACTCAGTCGGTCAAATATATCTAACTGGCTCTTGTCTCCGATGAAGACGATATGTGTGCTTAGCGTACGATTATCTAATAGAGGAGTGACCAATCTCACTGGGTCTTGGTCGATAATACCAACATGAACAGCCATAGATTTTCCTTTTTATGAGGCCGCTCGAAAAGAGTTGTGCAAGGGGATGAGCTGGCCTTATTAATCATATGTAGACATGGCCGACAAAAAACAAGGGCGACTTAACAAAAAGTCGCCCTTATACAGTTGATTGCACTAATTAATGCTCTTAATTATAAAGTATTTATAACTTAAATCGGTGGACCAATTCATTTTGCTGATGAGCCAAGTGGGTCAGTGATTCACTGGTTTGTGCGATACTCGACATGGCTTGGAAACTTTCATCGGCGATGCTGTTGATATCTTCGATGCTGCGAGCAATGTCTGTTGATGTTTCACTTTGCTCTGCTGCTGCTTGTGAAATGTGCGTACTCATTTGGCTGATCTCAATGATTAGCGCCTGGATCTCTTCCATTGAGCTGTTCGCTTTTGACGCTTGCTCAACCGACATCTCCATATCGCTCATACAGCTTTGTATGACTTGGTTTGCCGATTGTGAGCTAGATTGCAGATTACTGATCATGGATTCAATTTCAGTGGTTGATTGAGTCGTTCTTGATGCGAGTACTCGTACTTCATCTGCCACTACCGCGAAGCCGCGACCTTGTTCACCAGCGCGAGCCGCTTCAATTGCCGCGTTCAATGCCAGTAGGTTGGTTTGCTCCGCAATGTTGCGGATCACATCAAGGATAGACCCAATTTGACCACTCATTTTTTGTAGCTCAGAAACTGCGGAGACCGATTCGTTCAAACGTGTTTCTAGTTGATTAATGGTTGAGATATTACTGCTCATAACATTTCTGCCTTCTTCAGAGGCAGATTCGACGCGTTGCACCATTTCTAACGAGCCTTGCGCACTTTGCGCGACTTCCTGCACTGAATGAGACATTTCTGTCATCGCGGTAGCGACGTTTGCTGTTTGTTCGCGTTGAGAGCTCAATTTAATTTGTGCTTGCGAAGAGGTGCGTTCGTTGGTTGTCGCGGTTGACGATAGGTTTTCTGACGCTTCGTTGAGTTTCACCAAGATCTCGTGAAGGTTGTCGGCGAGTGAGTTAATGTGTCCACTCACACGACTGAATTCGTTGTTATAGCGAATATCGATACGCTGTGTCATATCACCTTCAGTCAGGCTTTCTAACACTTTTAGAATACGAGTCAACGGTTCGCGAACGCTTTGTGCGATGTGGTAGCCAATCGCTGTCGCGAGTAAAACGACAATAACGCCAATGATGATGGCTTTCGTTACACCCGCCGAATATATGTCACCTGCGTCTGCCAATGATTCATTGAGCTTATCTGTTGCGGTTGTCGTGAATTGCTCAAGAATCGCCATGGTTGAATCCACTTTATTTGCTAGGTTGGCGATATTGTTATACAAAGCGGCGCGAGCATTGAGGTAATTATTATGTTGGTCTAGCACACCGCCACGCATACCAACGTCACGAGTAAATTGCTCTACAGATTCGCCAAAAGCTTTTTCTAGCTCAGGAAGCTGAGTCACCAACCCGCGGAATGCGTAATTCAAGTGCGTTACTGCTTTGCGGTTTTTAGCTACGGCTTGCGTAACAAACTCAGGGTTGGAACTGGCGAGGGCATCAGAGGTAATTACTTCGGCATCTTTTAACTTGATAAAGTAGCTCTTTGCCATGACTTTGACAGAAATGCTGGTTTGATCTGCCACATATTCTTTAAGACCAACCGACAGTTCGGTATTCAGTTTTTGGAAGCGGCGTGAGGATTTTTGCACTTCTTCTTGAGCCGAGAACATTGCTTCGTAGTTGTCCATGGCCTCTAGAGCTTCTGTAAAATAGCTCTGCTCTAACGTTTTTAACTCTGAAAACGGTTCGGCAAGAGAAGGGTAGATTTGGCTTGCGGTTTTCAGTTGAGCCAATGTGGATTCGAAGCGCTGTTGAGATCTAGCAAATTCCTGACGCATTTCATCCATGCGTTGTTTATTCTCTGTCGTCAGGAAGTCTTTAAATGATTTGTCGGCAGAAAGCAGCTCAACACTGGTTTGATTAGATAACGATACCAACGGTAGGGATGATTTAGAAACCGTGCCAAATTTTCCGTGAATATCACTCATTCCTCCCATCATAATGGCAATTGTGACGGCAAATAGGATGATGATCAGTGCAAAGCCGGCATACATCCTTTTAATAACTGAACCTCGCATAAGTGAGCTTCCTCTCCCAAAAATAGACAAGCTACCCAAGTATTTTTGAATTTACTTGGGTATAAAAATAATAATTGTCTTAAAAAAGTAACAAAATTCATTGGATTGTATTCAGTTTGTGATGCGCATTTTATGACGCACACGACAAAAAAAGCTTCGTTAATTAGCATTTGATTAATAATGTTAAGTGAACACTGTTTTTATTGAGCTCCGCTTTTGGTTGGCGCATACTAATTGGGGTCTAATTACGTTTATAAAATGGAGTCCTCATGGCGGAAGAAACGATCTTTAGTAAAATTATTCGCAAGGAAATCCCTGCCGATATCCTTTATCAAGATGATTTGGTGACTGCGTTTCGCGACATTAACCCTCGCACACCAAGCCATATTCTCATTATTCCGAATAAACTGATCCCAACAACGAATGATGTAGAAGCTGAAGATGAAGCAATGATGGGGCGTTTGTTCACTGTTGCTAGAAAGTTAGCGAAAGAAGAAGGTATTGCTGAAGACGGCTATCGCCTGATCGTTAATTGTAATCCACATGGTGGCCAAGAGGTTTACCATATTCACATGCACCTACTAGGCGGCCGCCCTCTAGGTCCAATGGTATTGAGCTAAGCTTTTAAAAGTGGGTGGCGATTCACCCACTTCTTTTTCCTGTCGAATGACACATTTGTGGAGATAAATGTGAAACTAGGTGTAAAGCTGTTAGGGCTGATGAGCTGGGCTTTAATGGCCTCTGGCTGCGCGAATTTATCTGCGGGCAATCTGTTTAGCCATTACAGCAACCAGAATCAAGAAGTTTATCAAGCCGTTGTTGCAGGGGAATATGCCAAAGCAAAACAACTTCAATCAAGTGAAGTGGGTGGCGAGATACTTGGCAATTTTGAAAAAGGTCGTATCTCTTTTCTTGCTGAAGATTACCCAACAAGTTTAAATGCGCTAGAAAGCAGCGATCGTGCTGTACGTGTTCAACAAGATCGTGCGACGATATCTGTGTCAGACACGGCAACGAGCGTCGGCTCTCTCGCAGTGAACGACAATCTCCAAGACTATCATCCCGCCGATTACGAACTTGGCTTTTTGCACCTGTATCTAGGACTAAATTACTTACAGAAAAACGATTTAGAAGGGGCACTAGTTGAAGTGCGTCGAGCTAATCAAGTTCAGGAAGCAGCAAGAAAGGCGCGTGAAAAAGAGCTAAAAGCAGCAGAGAAAGACCTTAACAAGCAAGGCATGTCTGCCAATTTAGGCAGTGTGTTAGCGAACTACCCTGATGCTGGTAAAAAACTAAGCGCGGTACAAAATGGTTATCTGTTCTATCTTTCTGGCTTGTTATATGAAGCGTCGCGAGACTTAAACAGTGCTTATGTTGATTACCGACGAGCACTCGCTGTAATGCCAGACAACAAGCAAGTTGTGGAAAGCACCTTATACGCTGCTAAGAAGCTGGGCATGCGTGAAGACTTGCGCATGCTAGAGAAGCGGTATGGCAAAGCACCTTCTGGATTAACTCAGTCACAAGGGCGAGTCATCGTTATTGATGAGCAGGGTGTTGTTGAGGCGATGAAAGGGTGGCGTATTGATTTACCAATTTACGACAGTCGCGATAATGGCGCGATTTATTCGTTGGCGCTTCCTTATTATCAGAACCGAGGTGCTCAACGTTTTAGCGATGTTGTTTTAAATGGTCAGGTATTGCCTTCCAGTACGCTGACTGATGTTAATGCGATGGCGCAAAACGATCTTAATGAACGTCTTACTACAATAGTGATCCGTCAAGCTCTTCGTGTTTGGGCAAAAGATCGAATCCGAAAAGAGGCGGCGAAAAAAGGCGATGATGTGGGCAACATACTTTTCAATGTATGGAACACATTGACCGAACAGCCAGATACAAGAAGTTGGCAAACATTGCCAGCGCAAGTGAAAACGGCTTCAAAAATCGTGAAACCGGGAACACAAAGTTTAAACTTGGGTGATCAAACCTATCAGTTTGAAGTGCCTGCACAGCAGACTACATTGGTATGGGTATCTCGTCAGGGAGCACACTCAACCGTGTGGCATAAACAGCTAGGGAGACTGTAATGAAAGCATGGCTTGTTTGTTTAGCAATGGCTATTGGTTTAGTTGGATGCGCCGAAAACACGGCTGGTATTCGAATTGATGGCCAAACGCAAAAAGTATTCTTTAATGATAACGTTTTAGGTAGTCGCTTATTAGTTGACAACATCACCACCACTTACGTTGATGATCGCCCACGAGGAGTCGTGCAGTTGAGTAGCAATTACAAAGGTGATCAGCACATTCTTTACCGATTTTATTGGTATGACAACAATGGTTTAGAAGTGAATACCAAACCTGGTCCGTGGCGAAAAATGATTGTGCGAGGAGTTGAGCAAGTCACGTTATCTGAAGTTACTGTGAATCCAAATGGCACAAAATTCCGAGTGCAAATTAGAGAAGCACAAGACGATTAATCTTAACGGCTCTGCCGAAGCTGCCGCGCTAACGATGCGCTGGTATTGAAAAACTAAGGAACTCTCATGAAAAAAAGTATTATTGCTCTTTTAGGTCTTGCCGTCATTTTAGGTGGCTGTTCTAACAAAGTCTCTTACGGCGATGCGCAAGCAACAGAAACCACGACTATCGATTTTGGCTCAACAGATTTACAAAAAATCGCGGCTGAAATGGTGGATAGCATGATGATGTCGGGCTCTGTAGCAGCAATTACTCGTGACCAACGTCCTATCGTTTTTGTTGAGCGAATTAAGAACAAAACCAGTGAACATATTGACACTGAATCCATTACTGACACGATCTCTACTAAGATGTTGAACTCAGGTAAGTTCCGTTTTGTTGATATGGATCGTGTTGAGTCTGTGCGTGAACAACTTAACTTCCAAAACACGGATGAGCTTGTTAACCAAAGCACAGCTATCCAATTTGGTAAAATGGTTGGTGCTCAATACATGCTTTACGGCAACCTATCTAGCATTGTGAAAAATGCAGGTAGCGATAAAGATGTATACTACAAGATGACCATGCGCCTAATGGACCTAGAAACAGGTTTGATTGAGTGGGCGGATGAAACTGAAATTCGTAAAGCGCAATCTAAGAGCCTATTCGGTCTTTAATCGAACAGGGTGGAGAAGTCATCAATGGCATGGTTTTCTTGGCAACAAGCAAAACAGTTAGATCCGAGTCTTAACGCTCTCGATGGCTTCTTTACGGAGCCTCCGGTAAAAGTACAAACTGTTACCGGGGGGCTCACCAACCGTTGTTGGCGGTTGGAATCTTCTCAAGGCCTTGCATACATCTGGCGACCGACCAGTCATGTCTGCAAGGCTTTTTCAATTTCTCGTCACAGTGAATATCAAGTGCTGAATGCAGTCTCTTCATTGGAAATTGGCCCCAAGCCAGTTTTTATTCATGAGCAAGGGTTGCTGGTGGAATGGATAGAAGGAGAGGCTCTGACGGAGTCAGGCTTAGCACTAAGCAATTTATTATCCATTGCGGCGAAGATTCATCAATATCCGATAAGCGCAATTCCTTTGGTTCCATTTTCATATATTTCTCGCATCGATCATTATTGGCTTGAGCTTGGTGGTCAGTATGTGGGGACGGAGTTTGAGGCTTTGTACATGAAGTGGCGCACGGAACCGAACGTTGCACCTGTTCCGCTGGCCCTATGTCACTTCGATCTGGGGTGTTACAACCTAGTGCGAGGAGAGAGTGGGGTGAAAGTCATTGATTGGGAGTATGCCGGGATTGCTGACCCTAGGCTTGATTTGACCTTAACTATTCAGGTCGCGAATTCGCCTGTGGAAGAAGCGGTAAAGCAGTATTGCCAAATTCGAGGTGTCGAAGATGTGTCTCTTTGGCTGAGAGGTGTAAAAGCTTGGCAACCAAGAACCTTGGTGATGGCGATGCTCTGGTATCTACTTGCCTATAAATTGTGGGGAGATGAACAATACTTAAACAGTGCGTATGAGTTGAAAGGCTCATTGTGTATGGAAGATCACTGTTTTGAGAACTCGTGATATTTTCCCCTTTAACAGTAAGGAAATAGTGGTAGTTTTAATAAAAGTACCAGATACACACAGGGAGAGGTACACATGATTATTTACTTACACGGCTTTGACAGTACAAGCCCGGGTAACCACGAAAAAGTTCTTCAACTGCAATTTATCGACGACGACGTTCGTTTTATCAATTACAGCACCCTTCACCCAAAGCACGACATGCAACACTTGTTAAAAGAAGTGTCTAAAGTTATCGATCAATCTGATGACCCAAACCCGTTAATCTGTGGGGTTGGTTTAGGTGGTTACTGGTCTGAGCGAATTGGTTTTCTATGCGGTATCAAGCAAGTGATGTTCAACCCGAACTTGCACCCAGAAAAAACGATGGCTGGTCGAATCGATCGCCCAGAAGAGTACGAAGATATCGCAACAAAATGTGTTGATCAGTTCCGAGCGAAAAATCAAGCGCACTGCTTAGTGATTCTCTCTAAAGATGATGAAGTGCATGACAATTCGAAAACGGCAGCTGAGTTAGAAAAACACTATCAAATCATTTGGGATGAAACTCAGTCTCATAAGTTCAAAAAAATCTCTCATCATTTACAAGCGATAAAGGCATTTAAAAATACTTACTAATGTTGAGTGTAGACAGTAAAGCGGCGTTTTTATCGGCTGCTTTGCTGCGATTCCTTCTCTTGAGTATGCCGAGCCACTGTCTCTTTGAAAGGCACATTTTCTTGGTTTAACGCTTTGAATATTGTGTTCTCCTTACCGTTTTCTTACTTCCCTCCTATGTAGCACGAACACCTTGTTGTAGAGTAGTCGAAAAGTAGTCAATCCGTACTCGTTACACGGATTTTGGTTGCCTTCAAAGTTGGTCTCTATATAATGAACCGGACTAAAATAATTTGATAAATATCAAAAAAAATTGAGAGCGAGTAATAAACTTGCCCAAAAACTTCTGGCGCCGTATGCGTACCAGATAAACATGCCAAACCCTGACAAGTCATTGATAGATAAAGAATCAAAGTGGGTGGTAGTTTTTTAATCCAAGTAATTGAGACACCTCTAAGAACCAAGAATTCATCGGTTGGATGGATGCCACAAATGTTTGTGAGTCATGCATCGAGCTGAACCCCATATATTCATTTTTGTAGAGGAAAATCATTGTGACACGCATTATCGTTGTAGGCGGCGGTGCAGGTGGTCTTGAGTTGGCAACTAAGCTTGGTCGAACTCTAGGTCGCAAAAACCGTGCGCAAATTACGCTAGTCGATCGAAAAGCGAGCCACTTGTGGAAGCCATTATTGCATGAGGTTGCTACAGGTTCTTTGGACGAAGGAGTAGATGCACTGAGCTATCGAGCTCATGCAAAAAACCACAGCTTCGACTTCCAAATGGGTAGTCTTCAAGACATCGACCGTGAACGTAAAGTTATCATCTTAAGTGAGCTTAAAGACGAACACGGTGAACTTCTTATGCCAAGCCGTGAGCTAGAATACGACATTCTAGTGATGGCGATTGGCTCGACATCAAACGACTTCAACACGCCTGGCGTTCGTGAAAACTGTATTTTCCTAGACAGCCCTGAGCAAGCACACCGTTTCCGTACAGAAATGAACAACGAGTTCCTAAAGCTGCACGCGAAAAACGGTAACGGTACGGTCGATATTGCGATTGTTGGTGCTGGTGCAACTGGCGTTGAACTATCAGCTGAGTTACATAATGCTGTTAAAGAGCTGCGCACTTATGGCTTCGGTGATCTTGATTCTAGCAAGTTGAACGTCAATCTGATTGAAGCAGGTGAGCGTATTTTACCAGCGTTACCTCCACGTATTTCTTCTGCTGCTCATCAAGAGTTGGTGAAGTTGGGCGTAAACGTGCGCACCGCCACTATGGTGACTAAAGCTGAAAAAGATGGCCTTACTACAAAAGATGGTGAGAAAATCCCAGCTCAAATCATGGTTTGGGCTGCAGGTATCAAAGCTCCAGACTTTATTAAAGATATCGCTGGCTTAGAAACGAACCGTATCAATCAGCTTGTAGTGAAAAACACACTACAGACAACACGAGATGATGACATCTTTGTTATTGGTGACTTAGCACAATGCACCCAGTCTGACGGTTCGTTCGTGCCGCCACGCGCTCAAGCTGCACACCAAATGGCAAGCCAGGCATTTAGTAACATCGTCGCGAAGATCAACGGGCGCGAGTTGAAAGACTATGTATATAAAGATCACGGTTCATTAGTGTCTCTAAGTCGCTTCTCAACCGTTGGTAGTCTGATGGGGAACCTAACTAAAGGGTCGATGATGGTAGAAGGCCGTATTGCTCGTGTCGTTTACATCTCATTGTATCGCATGCACCTAATGGCGTTGCATGGTGTATTCAAAACCGGTCTGATGATGCTCGTCGGCCGCATTAATCGCGTGCTGCGTCCAAACCTTAAGCTGCACTAAGGTTTTAAATCCACTCTGTGTGGATGTGTTGTATCTTAAAAAATGCAGAAGCCACCGCAAGTCGGTGGCTTTTTGTTTATGTTAGATCTGTCGGTAAAAGTGAGAACACAACGCCATCTTTAGGCTTACCCTGAAAAATAAACCGGTTTCTGGCGATGGCTTCTTTTTGTGCACCGACGGACTCAATTAAGGCTTGGCTAGCTTCGTTGTCGGGGTCACAAACAATCTCTAGTCGAGTTAAACTTAGCTTTGCGAAGCAGAATTCTGCTAAGGCTTTAACGGCTTCTTGGGCATAGCCTTGCCGTTGATAGCGGTCGGCAACCCAGTAACCAATACTCGCCATATTAAACGTATGATATAACTCATTAACCGCTGCCATTCCAACCAAAGTGTTACTTTGCCGCTCATAGATACCGAAACCAAAAGCCTCAGTTTTGACCCAGTTAAGACGGGTTGCCAACAGAAAGTCCTGCGCGGTTTTCAATGTGACGTTTTTATCACACCAGTCAAGCCATTGGTGCAGCGAAGGGGATTCTGCAAGTAATCGTTGTAGTGAATGTGCTTCTTCAGCAGGGATGAGCTTGAGCGCTAAGCGGGGCGCAATGATTTCAAAGTCTGGACTCATGAACTAATACGACTTCCATGTTGAGTGTAAGTAAATTGAAAGCTGTCTATTTATACTTGAACGCAGCTATTTTCCTTGCTCTGCGTTGGTTAGGAATAACTGAGGTATAGCAGATAAAAACAAAGCGCAGCTTTGCTGCGCTTTGTCGAACCGCTCGTGCTTATCGAACCCGACGAACTTGAATGATCATACCCATCAACGGGTTATCTAGGTAATGAGTCTCGCTGCTACGCATACGACGTTTTTGATCCATTCGATAACTCTTCAGGAATTTCTCTTCGGTTACTGTCGGCGATATTTCTGCCAAGTTACCGACTTGGACGTTACCATCTACTTCACCTAAGTCATCCGCCAATTGCTCAGTTGAGGTTGGTTCAAAACGCACCTCTCTAACACTTGGTTCGCGCAGATCTAGTGTTGTTTCGGCGAAGAGGTAATGCTGTACGTATATTTGGAATCGACCATCTAGTTCATATAAAGGACCATTGACCGTCTCTTCACTGTAACCGTCGCTGGAAAATGTTTGATTGCCATTGATTGGGCGGCCATCTGCTTGATAAGAATCAGAGAAATCTCGCCCGCCAACGATGCGGAAAATTGGGGCGCTAGATTTACCTCGGTCACCTTGACGCCAGGCTACGTGTTTAAGCACTTTAAAGCCGGCATGATTATTTAGTGCCGCTTCTTGCGCGTTGAGACGGAAAGAAGAACTTGGCAAAAGTGTCACGCCTTTAGAGCGGCGGTAGGATTCACTCTCTAGGCTACCGACATTTTCCATATCGATTTTTGGCAGTTGATTCGGCCAAGATTCTGTTGTGCTTTCAGCGTCGACTGCTCGCTTGAAAATGATCACTTCAATATCAAATTGGCGCTGTGCCCAAGAGGGCATTGAGACACATAGAAGCAATAACGGGATCAGTATTCTCATTCGACTATTAGCTCGTTGGTAATAAATTCTGTTTAAAATCATTCAGTAAGTCTTGAACAAACTGAATGCGTTTACGTCGGTCCACCAATGGTACGCTAAACTTGAACTTAGTTGGACCTTCCATTGCAAATTTTTGCGGCTGTGATTGCAGCAGTTTAACTAAATACGCTGGATTTATGTCAGCATCAGGGTAAAACTCGATAAATCCACCTTTATCATGGGCTTCTATCTTTTTCGCTTTTAAACTACCAGCCGAAATTTTCAATTCTGAGACGGCAAGTAAGTTCTTTGTTGCGTCTGGAAGCAGACCAAAGCGATCAATCAGTTCCACTTTTAGCTCTGATAGTTCATCACTGCTTGTGACACTCGCAATGCGTTTGTACATCGACAGTCGTGTGTTTACATCCGGAATGTAATCATCTGGTAAGAGCGCTGGGATTCGCATTTCCACTTCAGTTTGCTCACGAAGCAGCTCATCCAAAGATGGCTCCTTGCCTTCTTTTAATGCTTGCACTGCTTGTTCCAGCATTTCCATATAAAGTGTAAAACCAACGGATTGAATTTGCCCACTTTGCTCATCACCAAGCAGCTCACCAGCACCACGGATTTCTAAATCGTGGGTTGCTAACGTAAAGCCAGCACCTAAGTCTTCCAGTGAAGCAATCGCATCAAGACGCTTGATGGCATCTTTGGTCATGGCTTTTGGATGTGGCGTTAATAAGTAAGCATAGGCCTGATGGTGCGAACGTCCAACACGGCCACGCAATTGATGCAACTGCGCCAAGCCAAGATTGTCCGCACGATCCATGATTATGGTATTTGCCGTTGGTACGTCGATACCGGTTTCGATGATGGTTGTACACACCAACACATTAAAGCGCTGATGGTAGAAGTCATTCATGATTCGCTCAAGTTCGCGCTCGCGCATTTGACCATGAGCCACGGTAATGCGTGCCTCTGGGATGAGTTTCTGTAAGTCTTCTGCCGTTTTTTCAATGGTTTCAACCTGATTGTGCAGGAAGTAAACCTGACCACCACGCATAATTTCACGCAGTACCGCTTCACGGACCACTGGCTCTTCTTTTTGTCGAACAAAGGTTTTAATGGCTAAACGGCGTGCAGGAGGTGTCGCGATGATCGACAGGTCTCGCATGCCACTCATTGCCATATTCAGTGTGCGTGGAATTGGTGTTGCGGTGAGGGTAAGAATGTCCACATCTGCACGCATTGCTTTGACCTTTTCTTTTTGACGAACCCCGAAGCGGTGTTCCTCATCAACGATCAACAAACCTAAATCTTTGAATTTAATGTCGCTCGAAAGCAGCTTATGCGTACCAACGACAATGTCTACTTTACCATCGGCAACGTCTTGCAGAATGACTTTTTGTTCTTTGGCAGATTTAAAACGAGACAGTACTTCAACTCGGATTGGTAAGTTGGCAAAACGGTCACGGAAGTTTTCGAAATGCTGCTGAGCAAGCAAGGTTGTTGGTACGAGTACAGCGACCTGTTTACTGTTATCCGTTGCGACAAATGCTGCGCGCATAGCGACTTCCGTTTTACCAAAGCCCACGTCACCACATACTAAGCGATCCATTGCTTTTGCCTGGCACATGTCTGACAATACGGCATTGATGGCCATCGCTTGGTCATCTGTTTCTTCAAACGGGAATGTTGCTTTAAATGTTGCGTATTGCCCACGATCTAGCTCAAATTTGAAGCCCGGTTTTAATTCTCGTTTTGCATATACATCCAGCAATTCTGCCGCGACGTCACGCACTTTTTCTGCCGCTTTACGACGTGCTTTTGCCCACGCTTCACCACCTAATTTATGCAGTGGCGCACTCTCTTCAGCGCCGCCAGAATAACGGCTGATAAGATTCAGTGATGAAACTGGCACGTAGAGCTTGGCATCGTTTTGATACTCAAGGGTGACGTATTCCGTTTTCATACCACCGGCTTCAAGTGTTTGTAAACCGATGTAGCGGCCAATACCGTGATCAATATGAACCACAGGTTGGCCGGGTTTTAGTTCGGCAAGGTGGCGAATAACGGTGTCACTGTTGACGGCTTTTTTATCTTTGCGGCGTCGCTGGATAACACGGTCACCGAGTAGATCACTTTCACAGATCAGAGCGAAGTTCAGCTCTTCGTGAATGAAACCATGCTCTGCTGCGCCTAAGACCAAGCTGAATCGATCACCCGAGTCTAGAGCTTGGTAAAGTGAGCCATGTACGACTGGCCGAACTTTGATGCCTTGCAACAGCTCCGTTAGTGCTTCACGACGACCTTCTGACTCTACCGAGAAAACGATTTTGCCGCTGAATTGCTCACTAAACTGACGAAGGCGCGAGAGCGGCTCTTTATTTTGTTGTTGAACGCCAAGCTCGGCTAACGATTGTACTGGTAGATTTTGACGACCGGCACGCTTAACCACTTTATCTAGGCTCAATTGAGCGATAGGGAGCTGTTTTAGTTGACTGAAAAGTTCGTCTTTTTTCAACCAAAGCTGTTCAGGAGTCAAAAGAGGACGCAGCGGATCAACTTTTTTCTGGTCGTATCGATATTCGACATCGGTTAAGAAAGTATCGACCGCAGATTCGATATCACCATATGTGATGACTTGAGAGTCTTCTGGCAAATATTCAAATAAAGTCTCGGTATGGTCAAAAAACAGCGGCTGCCAATACTCAATACCAGCGGGCCACGTGCCTTTGGTCACTTGCATGTAGATTGATTCAGGCTCGCGGCGTGCGTCGAACTGGGTGCGCCAACGTGTGCGGAAATCTTCAATCGCTTCTTTAGTGGTTGGGAACTCATGTGCAGGCAGCAATTGGATTTGCTGAATATCGTCGATAGAGCGTTGGTTCTCTGGATCAAACGTGCGAATGGTATCTATTTCATCATCAAAGAAGTCGATGCGGTACGGGTCATTGCTGCCCATAGGAAAGAGATCCAGAATAGACCCACGACTTGCATATTCACCTGGTCCAAATACTTGATCTACATGGCGGTAGCCTGAATTTTCAAGTTGTACACGTAACTTCTCTAGCGAGAGCCGATCACCAGTTTTCACCATTAAAGTGTGTTGCAACAAAAAATCACGTGGCGATTGGCGTTGCAATACGGTACTGACCGGGACGATGGTTATGCCATCACGTTGACTTGGCAGTTGGTATAGGCGTGCGATACGTTCAGAGATGATTTCTTGATGCGGAGAAAAGTTATCGTAAGGCAGCGTTTCCCAGTCGGGGAACAGGCTTACCGTTTGGTCGGTGAATTGCTCAATCTCTGCCTGAAGCTTTAAAGCAATTTGCGGGTCAGGCACAACGAGTAGCGAGTGACTCGAATGCTGTTTGGCCAGCTCTGCAATGGCTAGAGGTAGAGCTGCGCCCGGCAAATTACCTAGCTGTTTTTTGTCGCCACGCTCTGAAGGATTGGTGACGGAAAGAATCGTTGCTTTTGTCATAGGAATTATTTTTTATCTCGCTCCATCGAGCGCTGACGTAAAAGTTTTTGTTGTTGATACAGTGCCGCCTTTATCAGTAAATCTTGATCAGATTCTCGGAGCATCTTGTATCTAAGCGTGATAATGAAATCTTGCTCTGAAGCATCACATTCTTCTACTTGAGCGTAACAGTAAATCGCCGCAGCAGGGTGATCGAGGAACAGTTTAACACGAACGAGTTGTTGAGTAGTTAACGCTGTATCTGAGCGGAAACTGAGTTGACTAGCACCAAACTGCGTCGTTTGATAGCGAATGGAGGCGTCATCTTGTTGTGAAAGCATAAAGCTCAACAAGAGGTTAAGTTTCGCGTTTTGCGTATCAAGCAAGTTGATCACATGCTTTAACTCTTTGTTTTTCAGCTCTAGACGCGCGTTGTCTGCCAACATATCTAAGTGACTAAATTCACTGGCGACAATAAATGGTGCTGGAATTTCGGAGACAAACGTTTCTTCATCTGGCAAAGCAAAGTCCTCACTTAACGTTTCGACGTTGATGGTGAGGTTATGATGGACGGTAAAGTATTCTTGCTCTGTCATATAGTCATCCTTTTGCCTGTGAGCGCTCCCTGTTCACTCAACAAACAAAGAGAAATAGGGCACTGATTATCGCTAACTGAATGAAGTTATCAAGTTTAGCCGATTTGTCCTTGAACTTTTTGCCCTAAATACAGACTTATTGCATGTCGTTGACAAATTTAGCGATTCTCTTGTCTTCTTAATGAGAAGAGTAAGGTAAGATAATCCGCTAAAGCTTTATATCAAAACAACCAGTTGGTTTGTCTTATATGTATCATCCTATCTCATTGTTTATTGGCTTAAGGTATCTTCGGGGACGCTCTGGAGATAGGTTCAGCCGATTTGTTTCTTATATGTCGACGGCGGGTATTACGATCGGTGTAATGGCGTTGGTGACGGTTCTTTCTGTGATGAACGGGTTTGAATCGCAGTTAAAAGAACGCATTTTAGGTGTGCTACCTCATGCCGTTGTTTCGCAACACGATGGAAAAACACCTATGACCGAGTCTGCTCCTCCATTTGTTCAAGCGATGTCGAGTGAATCTCAGCCGGAGCCTATCGTTAGAGGAGAGGCTGTTATTCAGAGTTCTGCACAGCTGACGGCTGGTTACCTCATCGGTATTGAACCTAAGAAAGGCGATCCGATTAGCAACCATTTGATTGCCGGACGATTATCGTCACTTCAAGCAGGTGACTACAATGTATTTTTGGGTCACAGTTTGGCACGTTCACTAAAGGTCTCAATCGGGGATAAAGTACGCTTGATGGTGACCAACGCGACGCAGTTTACCCCACTTGGTCGTATTCCTAGCCAGCGAAACTTCACTGTCTCAGGCATTTTCAATACGGGATCGGACGTTGATGGTCAATTAATGATTGTGAACATGACGGATGCATCTAAGCTGATGCGTTTCCCTAAAGACACGGTTTCTGGTTGGCGTGTCTTTTTCTCTGACCCATTTATGGTGACGGATTTTGCTGACCAACCCATGCCTGATGGATGGGAATGGAGTGATTGGCGCGAACAGCGTGGTGAGCTTTTCCAAGCGGTGAAAATGGAAAAGAACATGATGGGACTTATGCTAGGTCTAATTGTGGGTGTCGCTGCATTCAATATTATCTCCGCTTTGATCATGGTGGTAATGGAGAAACAATCAGAAGTCGCAATATTGAAAACTCAAGGCATGACTCAATCTCAAGTGATGACCATTTTCATGGTGCAAGGTGCAAGCAGTGGTGTAATTGGCGCGATTGTTGGTGGCGCTGCGGGCGTGATCTTGTCACTTAATCTAAATGCGATTCTTGAATCTGCTGGTGTGGCGCTATTCAGCTTTGGTGGTCATCTACCCATCTTGATTGATTCAATGCAAATTCTTTTAGTGGTGGTGTTGGCGATTGCTCTTAGCCTTGCTGCTACGCTTTATCCTTCTTATCGAGCATCTTCTGTTAAACCTGCTGAGGCACTTCGCTATGAATAAGCTATTAGAATGTCGTGATATTCGTAAAGTCTACCGAGAGGGTTCGTTAGATACGGAAGTGTTGAAAGGCGTAAGTTTCGATATCGACAAAGGGGAGTTGGTTTCTATTGTTGGCTCTTCTGGTTCGGGAAAAAGTACCTTATTGCATATTTTAGGTGCGTTAGATGACGCAACTCATGGTGAAGTTGATTTTCTAGGGCAAAACTTATCAGCTTTGAGCTCGAACAAACAGGCGGCATTACGCAACAAGCACCTTGGTTTTGTATACCAGTTTCATCACTTATTGGCTGACTTTACTGCGCTTGAAAATGTGGCGATGCCACTGATGATTGGCGGTGCTAAAGTAGCGGATGCAAAACAGGCGGCTAAAGCGCTGTTAGATAAAGTTGGTTTGAATCATCGGATGCAACATAGACCCTCCGAGTTATCGGGCGGTGAGCGTCAGCGTGTTGCGATTGCGCGTGCATTGGTGAATAAACCTGATCTGGTCTTGGCTGATGAACCTACGGGGAACTTAGATCACAATACGGCACTGTCTATCTATGATTTGATGCGCGAGCTCAATAAAGAGTCAAACATTGCATTTTTGGTTGTCACGCATGACAAAGAGCTGGCAGCAAAAATGGATCGTCAAATGCACATGCAAGATGGTTTGCTCGTAGATCGTTTTGTGACTGATACAGCATCTGCGGAGGGCTAGTTTTGTTTACCTCTTTAGCTTTGATGATTGGTGGTCGCTTCAGTCGAGCGAAAAAGCGCAACAAGATGGTGTCTTTCATATCGCTTTCTTCGACCATTGGTATTGCGGTTGGCGTTGCTGTGATCATTATCGGTTTGTCTGCAATGAATGGCTTTGAGCGCGAGCTGCAATCGCGTGTGTTGTCTGTGATTCCACACGGCGAGTTAGAAGGTGTTAATGGACCACTTCAGGACTACACCAAAACGATGAATCAAGCTCTAAAACATGAACATGTTGTTGCGGCAGCACCGTACGTTCGTTTTACGGGCTTGGCAGAAAAAGGCAGTAAGCTAAAAGCGATAGAAGTTCGTGGTGTAGAGCCTACTTTCGAGCAAGCGGTGTCGAGCTTATCGAATTTTATTGACCAAGCAGCTTGGCAAAACTTTTATGCCGGTCAGCAGCAAGTGATCTTAGGCCGAGGTGTAGCAAACGAGCTAAATGTCGCCGTGGGGGATTATGTTACGTTAATGATTCCGCAAACAGGCGGCGCAAATAAAGTGCAGGCTCCTAAGCGTGTGCGCGTGAAGGTGTCAGGGTTCTTAACGTTGAATGGCCAAATCGACCACTCTCTAGCGTTAGTACCATTAGCTGATGCGCAGCAATACGCGAGGTTAGGGGAAGGGGTCACAGGCATTTCACTAAAAACTGACGATGTTCTCAATGCGCCTTCTATTGTTCGCGAGGTTGGTAGCATGGTTGATGTTTACGTGTATTTGAAAAGCTGGCAGCAAAAGTTTGGTTTTTTGTATCGCGATATTCAGCTCGTGCGCACCATTATGTACTTGGTGATGGTACTGGTGATTGGCGTGGCATGTTTTAATATTGTGTCTACGTTGATGATGGCAGTGAAAGACCGAGCGGCGGAAATTGCAATTTTGCGAACAATGGGAGCAAAAGATAGCCTAATCAAACGGATCTTTGTTTGGCAAGGTGTATTCTCTGGTGTATTTGGCAGTCTCGTCGGCAGTGTTATCGGTGTCTTAGTGGCGTTAAACCTGACTCCGCTAATTAAAGGGTTAGAGAGCTTAATTGGTCATCAGTTTTTATCGGGTGATATTTACTTCGTCGACTTCTTACCATCACAACTACACTGGCCAGATGTGGCATTGGTGTCAGTGACGGCTATAGTGCTTAGTTTACTTGCGACGTGGTATCCTGCTTCGCGTGCCGCAAGGTTGAATCCGGCGGCTGTACTGAGTTCTAAATAGCTGATTGTTTTACAGTATGCGAAAAACAAAAAGGACCGAATTCGGTCCTTTTTTGTATTTATCCGACTTGAGTAACATCGCGTTTCATTCTAACTGTTAGATGCCCCTCAACTGATAGCTCAAATGCTGATTTTTACGCAGTAAGGTCTTATCTTATTTTGCGTTTTTGCCAGCTCCGTACCACTGAGTAGCGCCAAAGCCCTCGAATTCCGAAGTAGCCAATAATCGCGGATACAACCCCACAAATTGCGCAGCCCAATAGAAATGGAGGTCCAATGGTGCTCATTTGCTGCATGATGAATTCCCACGATAGTTCAAAGTGAAAAGGTTGCGGGGGAAGACGCATCACTAGAGCACCTAGCTTGTACGCAAAGTAAAATAGCACAGGCATAGTGATAGGATTGCTGATCCATACCAAAGCGACGGAGAGGGGCAGATTGACACCCAACATAATGGCCAAACCAGCGGCCATGATCATTTGGCTCGGCAGCGGAACAAAAGCCATAAATAACCCGACAGCAAAAGCCCCTGATGCCGAGCGGCGGTTTAAGCACCACAAGTTTGGGTTGTACAACACATTGCCGAAGACCTTCAATGCTTTTTGGCGTTTGATCAATTCATGATCTGGCATGAAGCGTTTTATCAGCTTTCTAGGCATAGGACAGCATGACTCTCTCAGAAAAAAGTTGGACCTTGGCGTTATTTGTAGCGAGCGTAATCTCGTCAGCTTGGTGGCCGACAATACCAGATTGGCGTTGGTTGCTGCTGGGAATAATAACCACTGGCTCAATAATCAAATTACGTCGTGGCTTAATTAGCATAGGCGCAATTGCGGGCTTTATGGTTGTCATCGTCCACGGCAATGTATTGGAGTCTCAGAGACAAGCCCTTTTTCAAGCAGGGGAGAATATTACCATAATTGGTAAAGTTGACAGCCCTTTTACGCAAATAAGTCACGGTTATGAAGGTATTGTCGCTATAGAAGCGGTAAATTCTCAAACTCTGTTACCTTTTCTTAAACCTAAAATCCGTCTTATTACGCCTTTTCCACTCGATGTTAACAGTGAGTTTACGACATCCATCTCGTTAAAGCCGATTACAGGTCTACGCAACGAAGCTGGCTTTGATGCTGAAAAGCACGCGATGGGTAAAAATATTATCGCCCGAGCGGTTGTTAACAAAGATGCTAAGTGGATTGTTCGTTCTAATGTATCTCTGCGTCAATCCATTATTGCCGATGTCGCTGATGATGTGTCTTCCCTTCATCATTTCTCGTTAATAAGTGCGTTAGTTTTTGCTGACCGTTCTTGGTTGTCTAAGGAAGATTGGCAAGCGCTCAGGGACAGTGGTTTACTGCATTTGGTCTCCATTTCTGGTTTACATATTGGTATGGCGTTTACTTTTGGGCTAGTCGTGGGCGGTACCGTTCGTTATCTATTACCCCAATACCAGTTGTTACCTAGCTTATATGGGCTGATCTTCGCTGTTGCCTACGCTTGGTTAGCGGATTTCTCTCTGCCTACTACGCGAGCAGTGTCGGTATGCGTTGTTTACGTTCTCCTGAAGTATACTCTGGTGCACTGGACTTCTTGGCGAGTTCTTTTGCTTGCAGTATCTCTACAACTGCTTGTCCAACCTTTTGCATCCTACAGTATGAGCTTTTGGTTATCGTACCTCTCCGTTTGTGCGGTATTGTTCGCAATTAATTTGATTCGACATCAAAGGGGAGGTTGGAAAGCGCGATTAAAAGCGTTATTGCTTACTCAATTGATGTTGAGCGCTTTAATCGTACCTGTTAGTGGCCATTTCTTCTCCGGTTTTAGTTTGTCCTCAATAGCCTACAACTTGGTATTTATTCCTTGGTTCGGATTTATCGTTGTACCTTTGATGTTTCTAGCCCTGTTCTCATCTTTGTTTCTTGAAATGATAGCGAAGCCTCTGTGGCATTTGGTGGACTGGTCATTACAGCCATTGAGCACGTCAATACAGTACGCAGTAGGTTCTTGGCAACCCATTAGCATGGAAATGACAATGCTGGTTATGGTGATAGTGGTTTGCTTAATATTTCAACGGTTCATGTCTCATTACGCGTGGTATTTGTTACTCGGCATCGTTATTAGTATCAAGTTTGCAGCGGAGTATGAACCGCATTGGCGTATCGATGTATTAGATGTAGGTCATGGCCTTGCAGTGGTTGTAGAAAAAGACGACAAGGTGTTGCTGTATGACACTGGTAAAGCATGGCAAAGCGGCAGTATCGCAGAGCAGGTCGTCACTCCGGTTTTGCATCAACGAGGTTATGAAAGCATAGATACACTGATTCTAAGCCATTCCGATAATGATCACGCAGGCGGCCGCTTTTTCATTGAAGATGCCTTTTCTCCACAGCGTAAACTTAGTAGTCAATTCTTTATCGAATATGAGCCTTGCACTAGAGGCGACCAATGGAAATGGCAAGGATTAAACATGGAAGTGCTCTGGCCTCCTGCACTTGTTCAACGTGCGTATAATCCGCACTCCTGTGTATTACGACTTACTGACCCTATTTCTAACTTTAGTATGCTTTTTACTGGTGATATTGAGGCCATTAGCGAGTGGATTTTGCTTAGAGAACCCGGAAAGTTACAAAGCGATGTGATGCTAGTCCCTCACCACGGGAGTAAAAGTTCATCGAATCCTCGATTTATTGAGGCGGTGAGCCCGAGTGTGGCAGTTGCTTCTTTAGCAAAAAACAATCGATGGGGAATGCCAGCGGAAAATGTCGTTGCTTCATACCGAAAGCTTGGCGTTACTTGGCTTGATACTGGTGAGGGTGGTCAGGTAAGCTTCTTTATTCACCGTGATAATTGGCGCTCAGAAACCAAACGTAGCGATACATTTGAGCCTTGGTATAGGCAGATGCTGCGTAGCGGAACTAATATAAAAAGACCTAATGTCGAATTAGGTCTGTAAGTTTTAGCTTTTTATTTTTAATATATCCAACCTGAATTTTTTATTCTTTTTTAATGGTAGTGTAAAACTAAATAGTTTCTTTTCACCATTTGGTCTGGCTAGTTGCTCTAAGCTAGAAAAGTAGTCTTCGAAAAACTCGGTCTTAAGTATACATTCTAACCACAAGTTAGCTTTTATAGAATCTAATTTGTTCCATGGTTTTACTCTTGATGCGTAATGGAGTTGAATCGGATTATCATATGCATCCAATAATTCTTCTTTAGTATAGTTAACCTCATCCACAAACTCTTTTCTGTCATACATACTATACACATAGTTACAAACCATGTTTCTTAAGGGTAATTTTCCAACTCTAGGGTGACAACAGAAGTTTAGAACGTCTTGTTCTGGCTGTATTAATCTGTGAGAGTTTTTTTCGAGGTAGTCTTTAAACCTTTTCTCTAAATTATCTTTTCTAATGAGATCGGCATTCATAAAAAAGTATCCAGCACCTATTTTCAGTTGGCTAATCTCTTCATTAGAAAAACTCTTTTTATAAACATCATTATAGCTTAGGATCTTATCTACGGAGAATACCCCTGATATATAATTATTATCATCGTTGTTATTATATTCTATAAAATCTTTTGAAATGTCATTTAAGTAAATAACATCGACATCAGATACGATCATTTTTTTATGTTCTTTAATTAAACTTGAAATACTAAGTTTGTAAAACATAGCTTTAGAGTAATGACCTTTTGTCTTTATGTTTTTCCAATCATTTTCAAAGTCGACATTTTCATTGAAATTAATGAAAATAAGTTCTGAGTTTTTGAATTTTTGTATGGTTTTTTTTAATTTTTCTTGATTTAGCAGCGTAATATCTTCATGTAAGACATATATCTGGTATTTGTAGTTTTTATCTGATTTCTCAAGCAAAGAATAGAATGCTACTGCAGCTGGAATAACATAGTTGTTATCAAAGCAATGAACAATGGGAATGACTTGCATATTTTTTATTGTAAATAAGAATGAACATATCAAGAGTATAGAGCGAAATATAAAAGACTAAAAGACTTTCTCTAAGTGGACATAACACATTTATTAATGTTTATCAGTAGATGAACAGGTACGATGGTCAAGTTTGCTTCACGATGAGGCTTGATCCCCCAATTTTCATATTTAAGATTGAATATCAGTTGAGTCAGAGTAGGTTAGCCAATGACACATTGGAGATCTACTGGGTAAAAGTGGCAGTCTTATACGTTAGCAAACTTAGTGTACGTTCTAGGGATAGGCATATGAGCGCTAACAGAGTAGAATGAATGCCTTAATGTAAGAAAACAAAGCACTTCTATGTCAACAAATACTGATGAAACGACTTGGCAGACGTTTAAGCGTCTCTGGCAATTTATACGCCTTTATAAATCTGGCCTAATCGTTGCTGTTTTAGCATTAGTTATTAATGCAATATCAGATACTTATATGATTTCCTTGCTAAAACCGCTACTCGATGAAGGTTTTGGGAACGCTGAGTCTGATTTTTTACGCACGCTTCCATTGATTATTTTTGCTATGATGTTCATTCGTGGCATAAGTGGATTTGTCTCCACCTACTGTTTGAGTTGGGTATCTGGCAACGTAGTTATGCAAGTCCGTCGCATGGTGTTCAATCACTTTATGCATATGCCGGTGTCTTACTTTGATAAGGAAAAGACGGGCAATTTATTGTCGCGTATAACCTACGACTCAGAGCAAGTGTCAGCGGCAACTAGCCAAGCGTTGGTGAGCATTGTCCGTGAAGGCGCAAGTATCATTGGTCTGTTAGTCTTGATGTTTTACAACAGCTGGCAATTGTCGCTAGTGCTGTTTGCTGTTGCTCCCGTTGTGGCATGGGGTATTGGTGTTGTTTCTAAACGTTTTAGAAAAATATCCAAAAATATGCAGACCATGATGGGTAACGTAACTGCATCAGCAGAGCAGATGCTGAAAGGCCATAAAGTTGTGTTGAGCTATGGCGGCCAAGACATCGAACGTCAACGATTTGAAAAAGTCAGCAACCAAATGCGTCAACAAAGCATGAAGTTGGTGACGGCTCAAGCGGCGGCTAACCCTATCATCCAAATGATTGCATCACTTGCAATTGTTGCCGTTCTTTATTTAGCAAGTATTGATTCGATTAAAGAGCAACTGACTCCAGGTACATTTACTGTTGTGTTCTCTGCAATGTTTGGTCTGATGCGCCCACTTAAAGCGCTGACTAACGTTACTTCTCAGTTCCAACGTGGTATGGCCGCGAGCCAAACGCTCTTCGCGTTAATTGACCTCGAGCCTGAGAAAAACGAAGGTAAGTTGACAGTTGAACGCGCAAATGGCGATGTTTCGGTTAAAAACGTAAGCTTTACTTACACTGGCGCAGAAAAACCAGCATTGGAAAATGTCAGCTTCGATATTCCAAGAGGAAAAACGGTGGCGCTAGTTGGCCGTTCTGGCTCAGGTAAAAGTACCATCGCGAACTTGTTCAACCGCTTCTATGATGTTGGCAGTGGATCTATCACATTAGATGGGCATGATATTCGTGATTACGAGCTAAAGAATTTACGTCAGCAATTTGCACTAGTATCGCAAAATGTTCATTTGTTTAATGACACGATAGCAAACAATATTGCGTACGCAACGGATGGCCAATACGAGCGCAGTGATATCGAGAAAGCGGCAACACTCGCGCATGCGATGGAGTTCATCAGTAAGATGGATGGCGGACTAGATGCGATGATTGGTGAAAATGGTGCTAGCTTGTCTGGTGGTCAACGCCAACGTGTTGCGATTGCGCGAGCTCTATTGCGTGATGCTCCAGTGCTAATTCTTGATGAGGCAACTTCAGCTTTGGATACTGAATCCGAGCGAGCTATTCAAGCTGCACTTGATGAGCTGCAAAAAGACAAAACGGTACTTGTAATAGCGCACCGCTTATCCACAATCGAGAAAGCCGATGAAATTCTTGTGGTTGATGATGGTGCCATCATTGAACGTGGCAACCACGCTGAGCTTATTGAGAAAAATGGTGCGTATGCACAATTGCACCGTATTCAGTTTGGTGAATAAGCGCGGTGATTGAAAAAATCTGGTTTGAAAGCCATCCAATAAAATATCTCTTGTGGCCGCTTTTGTGGCCACTGAGTTTATTATTTGGAGCGATAAGCAAGTCAAAGCGAAAGCAATACCAAACTGGCCGCAAGCAAGCTTATAATGCGCCTATACCTGTTGTTGTGGTTGGCAATATCACTGCTGGTGGCAATGGTAAAACACCAGTTGTTGTGTGGCTTGTTGAGCAACTACAGCAAATGGGCTTTAAGCCGGGGGTTGTTTCTCGTGGTTATGGGGCAAAGGCTCCTGCCTATCCGTTAGTGCTAAAAGAAGATACGCCAGCGAAGCATTGTGGCGATGAACCTAAGTTGATTCATCGCCGTACAGGAGCACCTGTTGCGGTAGATCCTGTGCGTTCAAATGCAGTGAAAGCACTGCTAGATTTGGATGTGGATATCATAATTACGGATGATGGATTACAACATTATGCGTTAGGCCGTGATATTGAGTTAGTGATTGTGGATGGGAATCGCCGGTTTGGGAATGAAAGCCTGATTCCATTAGGTCCTTTACGTGAAGGTATTGAGCGACTTAAAGAAGTCGACTTTATCATCACCAATGGCGGTCAAGCGCATACGGGCGAAATCGCAATGGCTTTAGCACCCTCTAAAGCTATTAATCTTAAGACTAAGCAACATGTGGATGTCTCGGAGTTGAAAGATCTCGTCGCATTTGCGGGCATTGGGCATCCTCCGCGTTTTTTTCATACACTAAACTCGATGAACGCAAATGTTAAAGTCACAAAAGGTTTTGCTGACCATCAAGACTTTGATCAACAAGAATTAGAAGCATTGGCTCAACAAGGGACCAATGTGATTATGACCGAGAAAGATGCCGTCAAGTGCAGCCATTATGCGCAAGATAATTGGTGGTATCTGCCTGTATCTGCCCAGTTTGAGTCAAACGATGCAGAGCAAATTTTAAATAGAATAAAAGAGGTTAAAGCGGCTTATGGATCACCGTCTACTTGAGATTGTAGCTTGCCCTGTTTGCAAAGGTAAGCTGACGTACGATAAAGATAATCAAGAGTTGATCTGCAAATTGGATCGCCTTGCTTACCCGATCAAAGAGGGTATTCCAGTTCTGCTAGAGCCTGAAGCTCGCGCTATGAGCATGGATGAGGGACGCTAATGTCTTTTACGGTTGTCATCCCTTCGCGCTACGCATCGAGCCGTTTGCCTGGTAAACCGCTAGCGGATATTGGTGGTAAGCCTATGGTTCAGTGGGTTTATGAACAAGCGCTACAAGCGGGTGCGGAAGATGTCATCGTTGCAACTGATGACGAGCGTGTTGCGAAAGCGGTTTCGTCATTTGGTGGTAAAGTTTGTATGACCTCTCCCCAGCACGAATCAGGTACGGAGCGTCTTGCAGAAGTTGTTGAAAAGATGGCTATTCCGTCAGACTACATTATTGTTAATGTGCAAGGGGATGAGCCTTTGATTCCGCCGTCCATCATTCGTCAGGTTGCTGATAACTTATCAGGGTGTGAAGCCCCGATGGCGACGTTAGCTGTAGAAATAGACTCGGAAGAGGAAGTGTTCAACCCGAACGCTGTTAAAGTTGTCGCAGATGAGCAAGGCTATGCGTTGTACTTTAGTCGAGCAACCATCCCTTGGGATCGCGATAACTTTGCTAAACAAGACAAAACCATTGCCAACCCATTAATGCGTCATATTGGTATTTATGCTTATCGAGCTGGTTTCATTAATACGTATGTCAACTGGGCACCAAGTGCATTAGAGCAGATTGAGTGTCTTGAGCAACTGCGAGTGCTTTGGTACGGTGAAAAAATTCATGTGGCGGTAGCGAAAGAAGCACCAGCGGCAGGGGTTGATACGCCCGAAGACCTAGAAGCCGTGCGCGCGATTGTTGCAAAGCAAGCGTAACAAATGCTCATATAGATTTAAGAATAAACAAGGCTCCTGAATTAGGAGCCTTTTGTTTTACTTGTATCGCGGTATTAGTTAAATGTTAGTGTCGTATTGGTTCCGTTTAGGGCAGGTCGCTAAGACCTCTCGGTGACCGGTGTCTTTCACTTCTTGGAGAATGACATCAAAGCCCCATAATCGATACACGTGCTTTAGAACTTCTTCGTAACTATCATCAAGTGGGATGCGGTTGTGAGGAACGTACTGCAACGTAAGCGATCGATCACCACGGACATCGACATTAAACACCTGAATGTTTGGCTCAAGATTAGATAAGTTGTACTGAGCGGCTAGGGTTTCTCTAATGCGTTTATAACCCATCTCATCGTGTATCGCAGCGACTTCAATAAAGTTCTTATGATCATCATCGTTGATCGCAAACAACTTGAAATCACGCATTAATTTCGGAGAAAGGTATTGGCTAATAAAGCTTTCATCTTTGAAATTATGCATCGCGAAATGCACTGCATCTAACCAGTCGGTTCCTGCTAGGTCTGGAAACCACTCTTTGTCCTCATCAGTTGGTTCTTCACAGATACGCTTAATATCTCGGAACATGGCAAAGCCTAACGCGTAGGGGTTAATGCCATTAAAGTAAGGACTGTTATAAGGCGGCTGAGCCACGACACTGGTGTGGCTATGTAAGAACTCTAGAATGAATTTTTCAGACACCAAGCCCTCATCATAAAGATGGTTGAGTATGGTGTAGTGCCAGAACGTTGCCCAGCCCTCATTCATGACTTGCGTTTGTTTTTGCGGATAAAAATACTGACTGATCTTACGGACGATCCGAACAACTTCACGTTGCCACGGCTCTAGCAACGGCGCATGTTTTTCGAAGAAGTAGAGCAAGTTTTCCTGAGGCTCGCTTGGGAATCGCTCTTTAATGTCTTCCTCTTTCGTCTTGGCTGTCGGTACGGTGCGCCAAAGCTCATTAACTTGAGATTGTAGGTATGCTTCGCGTTCTTCTTGTCTTGCTTTTTCCTCTGTAATTGAGATTTTCTCTGGACGCTTGTAGCGGTCTACACCAAAGTTCATTAACGCATGACAAGAGTCGAGCAGCTTTTCCACTTCTTTTACGCCATACCGTTCTTCACACTCGGCTAAATACTTTTTCGCGAACAGCAGATAGTCGATAATAGAGCTGGCGTCAGTCCACGTTTGGAATAGGTAATTACCTTTGAAAAAAGAGTTATGGCCGTAACACGCGTGCGCTATCACGAGTGCTTGCATTGTTACCGTATTTTCTTCCATCAAATAAGCAATACAAGGGTCGGAGTTAATCACAATCTCGTAGGCTAACCCCATTTGACCATGTTTATAGTTCTGCTCTGTTTGAATGAATTTTTTACCAAATGACCAGTGGTTGTAATTGATTGGCATGCCGATACTTGAATAGGCATCCATCATCTGCTCTGAAGTAATCACTTCTATTTGGTTAGGGTAAGTGTCTAGGCGATAATGCTCCGCGACACGCTTAATTTCTTTGTGGTATCGCTCTAACAGCTCAAATGTCCAATCTGGTCCATCTGGCAACACTTTACTGTTACGCTTCTTAGGCGCCTCTCCTGAGAGGTTTCTCGTTGCGGTATTCATCGCTAGCCTCCTTACGCCGTTTCTTTTTGGAATAGTTCACGAAAGACTGGGAAAATATCCTCCACAGAGCGAATGTTTTTCATTGCGAAATTAGGAAACTCTTCAGTGAGTTTTTCGTACTCATGCCATAGAGTTTGGTGCGAGCGCCGCGTGATCTCTATGTAAGAGTAGTACTGACAGTTTGGAAGTAATTTGTTCACTAACAGATCCCGGCATCTTGGCGAATCATCTGCCCAGTTGTCACCGTCGGATGCTTGAGCTGCATATATGTTCCACTGACCAATCGGGTATCGCTCTTTTACTATTTCATCCATTAACTTGAGCGCGCTAGATACAATGGTACCCCCGGTTTCTTGTGAGTAGAAAAATTCGTGCTCGTCCACTTCCTTCGCTTGGGTATGGTGGCGGATAAAGACGACTTCGACATTCTCGTAGGTACGAGTTAAGAACAAGTACAAAAGAACATAGAAGCGTTTTGCGATGTCTTTCGTTGCCTGATCCATCGAACCGGATACGTCCATTAGACAGAACATGACCGCTTGGCTCGATGGTACCGGGCGTTTCTCATAGTTCTTGAAGCGTAAGTCGAAGGTATCGATGAAAGGCACGCTTTCGATTTTCTTGCGCAGTTCTTCAATTTCAGCCTTCAAGCGGTTCTCTTCAAACTGCTGAGCAGGTTCAATATTTTTGATGCGAGCAAGTTCGTCTTCTAACTCTTTAAGAAGTCGTTTCTTACCAGCAGTCATTGCAGTACGGCGCGCAAGAGATTGTTGCAGAGAACGTACTACGGCGATATTGGAAGGGATACCGGCAGTTTGAAAGCCTGCACGGTGTGTTTTCCATTCAGTGATTTTGGCAATTTGGTTTTTTTCTAGATTAGGCAGCTCGAGATCTTCGAACAAAATATCGAGGTACTCATCTTTTGATATTTGGAATACAAATTCGTCTTGGCCTTCTCCATCTGGACTGGCGTTCCCTTCTCCTGAGCCGCTACCCTGACCGCCACCTTTGGGACGCTCAATTTTATCACCAGTAATGAATTGGTCGTTACCGGGATGAACTCGTTCGCGAACACCACCTTTGCCTTGATGAAATATAGGCTCGTTGATGTCTTTGTGAGGGATAGAGACGTCTTCGCCTGTTTCCGTATTCGTAATCGAGCGTCGATTCACTGCGTCTGCTACCGACTCTTTTATTTGCTCTTTGTGGCGCTTCAAGAAGCGCTGTCGATTAACAGCGCTCTTGTTCTTGCCATTGAGCCTTCGGTCTATAAATTGCGCCATGAAATAGCCCTCTTCATGTTTCACAAGCGACCTAACTCAATACTGGGTTAGGATGACTTACGTACTCGTAGGTACCACTCAGAAAGTAGGCGAACCTGTTTCTCGGTATAGCCTTTTTCCATCATGCGAGCGACAAAGTCGTCGTGCTTCTTCTGATCTTCAGAAGAGGTTTTCGCATTAAATGAGATAACCGGAAGTAGCTCTTCGGTATTGGAGAACATTTTCTTCTCGATTACTGTGCGCAGTTTTTCGTAGCTGGTCCAAACCGGGTTTTGACCATTGTTATTCGCTTTCGCACGAAGCACAAAGTTAACGATTTCGTTTCGGAAATCTTTCGGGTTAGAAATACCAGCTGTTTTTTCGATCTTCTCTAGCTCAGCATTCAGTGAAGAGCGATCAAATAGCTGACCAGTTTCTGGATCTCGGTACTCTTGGTCTTGAATCCAGAAGTCTGCATAGGTGACATATCGATCGAAGATGTTTTGGCCGTATTCAGAGTAAGACTCAAGATAAGCGGTCTGAATCTCTTTACCGATAAATTCAACGTATCGAGGTACTAGGTAGCCTTTCAAGAACTCGAGATATTTCTCTGCTGTTTCAGCAGGGAACTGTTCGCGCTCAACCTGTTGTTCAATCACATAGAATAGATGTACAGGGTTGGCTGCCACTTCGGTTTGGTCGAAGTTAAATACGCGTGACAAAATCTTAAAGGCAAAACGTGTTGAGAGACCGTTCATGCCTTCATCGACACCAGCATAATCACGATACTCTTGATAGCTTTTTGCCTTTGGATCCGTATCTTTCAGCGTTTCACCGTCGTATACGCGCATCTTAGAGAAGATGGACGAGTTTTCAGGCTCTTTAAGTCTAGAAAGAATACTGAATTGTGCCAGAGTCTCGAGCGTGCTTGGTGAACAAGGGGCTTGAGACAACTCACTGTTTTCAAGAAGTTTTTGGTAGATTTTGACTTCTTCTGAAACACGTAGACAGTAAGGTACTTTCACAATATAAACACGGTCTAAGAACGCTTCATTGTTCTTGTTGTTACGGAAGGTCTGCCACTCAGATTCGTTTGAGTGAGCCAGAATCATACCGTCGAATGGAATCGCAGAAAGGCCTTCTGTACCGTTGAAGTTGCCTTCTTGCGTTGCTGTTAGCAGCGGGTGAAGCACTTTGATTGGTGCTTTGAACATCTCAACGAATTCCATTAAACCTTGGTTTGCTTTACACAGCGCACCGGAGTAGCTGTAAGCGTCTGGATCGTCTTGCGAATAGTGTTCAAGCTTACGAATATCGACTTTACCAACCAATGATGAGATATCTTGGTTGTTTTCATCGCCTGGTTCAGTTTTGGCAATACCGATTTGGTCAAGGATAGAAGGGCGTACTTTCACTACTTTAAATTTGGTGATATCACCACCAAACTCGTGAAGACGTTTAGCGGCCCAAGGAGACATGATCGAGCGAAGATAACGGTGCTCGATGCCATACTCTTTTTTCAAAATATCGCCATCTTCTGTGGCTTTGAATAGGCAGAATGGATGGTCATTCACTGGGCTGCGTTCGCCGTTAGCAGTAAGAACATAAATAGGCATCTGTTCCATCAGAGCCTTAAGCTTTTCTGCAAGCGAAGACTTACCGCCACCTACAGGGCCGAGTAGGTAAAGAATCTGCTTACGCTCTTCTAGGCCTTGCGCCGCATGTTTTAGGTAAGACACAATTTGTTCTATGGCATCTTCCATGCCATAAAAGTCTTTAAAGGTTTCATAACGAGAGATAACACGATTCGAGAAGATTCGGCTTAGTCTCGGATCCTTTGCCGTATCGATTATCTCTGGTTCACCAATCGCCATCAGTAGGCGTTCTGCTGCATTAGCATAAGCGCTTTTGTCATCTTTACACAGGGCTAAAAACTCCTGTAACGACATCTCTTCATCTTTTGCAGCTTCATATCTTGATTGATAGTGGTCGAAAATACTCATGTCGCTTTCCCCTTTAATAGTCAGTCTACCGACGAACGTTGATTCAGGCTTTCCACCAACAGTTATGCTCGTTGTTGTTTGAATATACGTCCTGTTATCACATTTGGTTCGTACAGAATGTAAGATTGGCGACACCAAAGACTTTGCTTTATGGACGGTTTTTTCGTTACAACGGTGAGCGGTGGATATGAATTTTTCAATCACAGCCTTTCTCTACTTAAGCCTAGTCGGGGATTTGCAATTTTGCTTAACAATTATGAATTTATTGTAAAAGTGACATTTGAATCACTCTTTTATTAAGGACGAATTTATGTCGTGAATAGGTGCAATAGAAATCAAATATTTGGCAAAGACGGAAGAGTCTCAGTGATTCGTTGTTCTACATTGAGCAAGGCAAGTGAAAGAGGTAGGAAGAGAGCAAAGTCTTAGATAAGTTTGTGACAGGGTAAATAACAAGGAGAGCGGGCGCTCTCCTCATTCTTAGACGACCATTTTATGCGCTGAAGATTTGCGCTAGTTCGTTTTCACATAAATGATACTGACGAGGGCAGTTACGCCAAGTTTGCAGCATACGGCGGTATTTATCTAGCATCGGCATTTGGCTGTTAAAGTGATGATCTGCCTTGTCAAACTGAGGGTACAAACCTTCAGAATCGATGAGAAAACGTACGTAATGTACTTGTTGCGCTTCTGAAGCGATATCAAATCCCAAGAACTTCAAGCGACGTTGATCCACGTTGCTGCGATCTTCATCGTCTAGCATGTTGTAAGACTCTTGCATCGCATGATACATCTCCATAACGTCGATGATCTCACGACACTCTGCTTCTGAGAGGCAGCCGAAATCTTTGTTCAACTCTCGCATTTGTAGTTCATAACCACGTTCAACGATCGTTTGTAAGCGTTTGTATTTGGCCGCATTACTTGGATCAAGTTGAGACATAAGGTTGTATTGGTTTGATAGAATCAAACGTTGAGCGTTTGACATTTCCATGGTGACCTCACTAGATATCTAATACATTTTTAATGTGCTTAGGTTAACGCTTAAGACATGAGTGAAACATGATCTCAACACATATTTAATACTAAAAAATGGCAAGAACTGTCACTTTTGACCAGTTTGAAAACACTTATTTATGGTAATGATTGTATATGTAGTCTCGGTCTGAAAATACTCTCAGCCACTCTGGCTTGAATACGGTTAAAACCGCCAGTGCCATACCATTTAATAGACCTTCTGGAAAGGCGAGCAACGGCACAAAAACAAAGTAGTTATGTTGAATGGTTTCCCAATCGTAGTGACCAACTGATAGGTGATAAAAAGAGTTAATGATGAGGTGCAGACTTCCTGTTATCGCGCCATTGAAAAATCCAGCAACGAAGATGAAAACAAAAATGTTTCGTGGCAAGTAGTGGTAACTCAGAAGAAACACTAAGTAACTAATGAAAATCGGAATTAGGGCAGATAGAACTAACGACGTGGGTAAGAGTAGCAAGGACACATCATGTAGTAGGTGGTTGACCAGCATTGCAGGGATACTGAGTAGAAATGCCATACGCCAACCATACATCATCGTCAGCGTTGTTAGCGCAAGAAAATGAATCTGTAATCCTTCTTTTACACCTGCTTGAGCTGTCCATAAAATACTGAAAAAGAAGAGCGTTGCAAAAACGAGGTGCTGAAATCCTTTCTCTTTTTCCAGTTTGGGCCAAACGACTTTTTTCCAATCTGGTAGGCAGTAGACTACTACTATCCAAATTGAGACAACAAGAGAGCCTAAGTTAAACAAATCCATGTTACTTCCTTCCTATGCGAACATGACGCAATCATTTCTATCGTTCTTTTTCTACCTAAATGACCGCAGAGAAACTCACTGATAAGGCTTAGATATAATCAAAAAAATACCAGCAATAAGCTGGTATTTTAAAGAGGTTAGTCTTGCGGTTCACTTAGTATTTTACGTTATCGTTGTATTGAGCAAGAATGGATTGAATTTCATCCATGGTTTCTTTCGGTGGCGGGTTTACGCCTTCGAGTGGGTATTCTAAGCCTAACGCTTCCCACTTATGAGCCCCTAATTTGTGGTAAGGAAGTAACTCGACCTTTTCGATGTTATCCATGTCTTTAATAAATTCACCAAGCATGTGTGCTGCTTCTGGGTCATCTGTGTAACCAGGCACGACGACATAGCGAATCCATGTTTTCTTTCCGATTTTTTGTAAGTAACGAGCAAAGTCCAATGTGCGTCGGTTGGATACACCGATGAGATCTTGGTGCACTTCGTCTTTCATGTGTTTGATGTCAAGCATGACTAAGTCTGTTGCATCCAGTACTTCATCGATAACATCAGTGTGCTTACGAACATAACCGTTAGTATCTAGACATGTATGAATGCCTTCGGCCTTAGCAGCGCGGAAAAAATCACGTACGAATTCCGGTTGAAGCATCGCTTCGCCGCCAGAACAAGTAACGCCACCACCTGATGCATTCATGAAGTGGCGGTAACTTTTCGCTTCGGAAATGATTTCTTCAACCGTGACTTCTTTGCCATCATGCGTGTCCCAAGTATCGCGGTTATGGCAATACTTACAGCGCATTAAACAACCTTGCAAGAAGACGATAAATCGAATACCAGGTCCGTCTACGGTACCACATGACTCAAATGAGTGAATACGACCAGCTGTTGACATCTTTTGCTCTCATTACTAGTAAATTCTAGCTGTTATTTTATTACAAAAAGCAGGGTTAAAACAGCTTTGTCGGTACTAAAGGCAAGGTTATTTGAAGAAAGAAAATAGATGGAGCCAATCTACATAAACGCTTGAACACGAGGTGGTTAATACCTACCCCGAGAACTTGCCGTGTATCTAGATTGACTTCGATGCTGGGATAATCCAGTTTTTAGAAAAAGGCGAACACGGAGAACGAGCCTGTCCCATAAACATCGGTTTGGGCTTCTTCATAATCCGGTGTTTTAATTGTAAAGGTGATGCTTGCACCGTAATTTTGGTTGTACCAAGATACCCCCGCGACGGCACTTGCTTGCCAATTTTGCAGTGTGACGTCGTATGGCGCTGACGGTTCAGGAATGCCAGGACGATCTCCTTCGATAGTCATGTCATTAAAGCGGTAACGACCTTCAAACCCGGTGAACAAGAACCAACTCGACGTATTCTGAGCGATCATACTTGCTGAAAAAGGGCTTTCGACACTGATATTGGCGGCTCCGATGCTATTCGCTAGGTTTGTACCCCAACGAAACATGACGCCTTGAGAGACATCACTACGGAAGTTACCCGCATTGATGTCGTTAATGTTGGTGATCTCCCATTGTGTTTTTTGTTCTTCGCTGCGCATCAATTTGTTAAATACGCGGTAACCAAGGCTGAACGCAACTTTATCTTCAATCTGGTAATCCCAACCTTGAGGGTCCGTCGATCCTGTTATGCCGTGAACGATTTCTTGCGCCTTTTCTGATAGCGAACTTTCACCCGTAGCTCCTATGGTGAAATTGTACCGTACAGCTTTGTCACTCGTTAGGGAAAGGTAGTTGATTTCGGTGTGTAGGTAACCGGCATATGGGCGATCATTGATTAGTGGATAATCGGCTTCAATGTCGCTTGGAGTCCACATTTTGTGGCCAAGAACCAACTCTATTTTATCGATATTGGCGTGCTCTGAGTTAGCTAGACTCAGCCATTTCCATTGGCTTTCTTGTATCAGTTGGTCTGTCGCGTACGAAAGGAAAACACCATTCGTATAGTCTTGATCGACGCCAAAAATACCATCGTTGTCGATGGTAAAAGAAACCGTAGACTTAGTGGATGCTATTGCAACTGGAGAAAGAAGGGTAAGAATAATTAATTTACTAAATCTCATAGACTTTATTTGCTAACTTTTTTCGCATCATACGTAAGAATGCGGGCAAAAGTCTTTCGCGATATCACAACTTTCATTCAAGAAATAAAAAAAGGCTGATGCTACTTAGCATCAGCCTTTGTTGTATTACTAGAACGTTATTTCGCTATAGTCTTATAGAGACTCAGTGAATGTACGTGCGATTACGTCAGCTTGTTGCTCTGCAGTTAGAGAGTTGAAGCGAACAGCGTAACCAGATACACGGATTGTTAGCTGAGGGTATTTCTCTGGGTGCTTAACTGCGTCTTCTAGAGTTTCACGGTTAAGAACGTTCACGTTTAGGTGTTGGCCACCTTCGATACCCGCTTCGTGGTGGAAGTAACCATCCATCAGACCAGCAAGGTTAGCGCGTTGTGAACCCTCATCTTTACCTAGTGCGTTAGGTACGATAGAGAATGTGTAAGAGATACCATCTTGTGCGTCAGCAAACGGCAGTTTAGCAACTGAAGTTAGTGATGCTACAGCACCTTTCTCGTCACGACCGTGCATTGGGTTTGCACCTGGAGCAAATGGAGCACCAGCACGACGACCGTCAGGCGTGTTACCAGTTTTCTTACCGTAAACCACGTTTGAAGTGATAGTAAGAATTGACTGAGTAGGGATTGCATCACGGTAAGTCTTAAGCTTACGGATTTTGCCCATAAATACAGAAACAAGTTCACATGCAATGTCATCAACGCGTGGGTCGTTGTTACCGAATTTAGGGTAATCGCCTTCGATTTCGAAGTCGATTGCTAGACCGTCTTCGTCACGAATTGGCTTAACTTTTGCGTATTTAATTGCAGATAGTGAGTCAGCTGCAACAGATAGACCAGCAATACCACAAGCCATAGTACGCTTAACGTCACGGTCGTGTAGAGCCATTAGCGCCGCTTCGTAGCTGTACTTATCGTGCATGAAGTGGATAGCGTTTAGTGCAGTCACATATTGTTTCGCTAGCCAATCCATGAAGTGGTCCATTTTCTCCCACAGTTCATCGTAGTTAAGAACATCGCCTTCGATCTTAGGCATTTGCGGGCCAACTTGGATTTTTAGCTTCTCATCCACACCACCGTTGATGGTGTAAAGCATTGTTTTCGCAAGGTTCGCACGAGCACCGAAGAACTGCATTTGCTTACCAACAACCATTGGAGATACACAACATGCGATCGCGTAGTCGTCGGAGTTCATGTCTGGACGCATTAAGTCGTCATTTTCGTACTGAATAGAAGAAGTATCGATAGATACTTTCGCACAGAACTTCTTGAAGCCTTCAGGTAGTTGCTCAGACCAAAGAACAGTGATGTTTGGCTCTGGAGAAGGACCCATAGTGTATAGTGAGTTTAGGAAACGGAAGTTTGTACGAGTAACTAGCGTACGACCGTCAAGACCCATACCCCCCATAGACTCAGTTGCCCAGATAGGGTCGCCAGAGAATAGATCATCGTACTCAGGAGTACGTAGGAAACGAACCATACGTAGTTTCATTACGAAGTGGTCGATCATTTCCTGAGCTTGTTCTTCAGTTAGCTTACCAGCCGCGATATCACGTTCGATGAAGATGTCTAGGAATGTAGAAGTACGACCTAGAGACATAGCCGCACCGTTTTGAGATTTAACAGCAGCTAGGTAACCGAAGTAAGTCCACTGAATAGCTTCTTGCGCAGTTTCAGCAGGACGAGAAATATCACAACCGTATTTTGCAGCCATTTCTTTGATTTGACCTAGAGCACGGTGTTGCTCTGCGATCTCTTCACGAAGCTGCATTGTCATTTGTAGGTCTTCGCCGTTCTCAAAACGCTCTTGTAGAGAAGAGAACTGCGCGAATTTATCCTTCATTAGGAAGTCAATACCGTATAGAGCAACACGACGGTAGTCACCGATGATACGACCACGACCGTATGCATCTGGAAGACCAGTCAGTACGCCAGATTTACGACACGCCATGATTTGAGGAGTGTAGATATCGAAAACGCCTTGGTTGTGAGTTTTACGGTATTCTGTGTAGATTTTTTTAACTTGTGGGTCTAGCTCGCGGTCGTAGGCTTTGCATGAACCTTCAACCATGCGGATACCACCGTTAGGGATGATCGCACGTTTTAGAGGAGCGTCAGTTTGAAGACCTACGATAGTTTCTAGGTCTTTTTCGATGTAGCCTGCATCGTGAGCAGTGATGGTAGAGATAACTGAAGTATCAAAATCAACAGGAGCGTGAGTCGCGTTCTCTTGTTTGATGCCTTCCATTACCTTAGCCCAAAGCTTGTTAGTCGCTTCAGTACCTTCAGAAACTAGGAAAGATTCGTCGCCTTCGTACGGAGTGTAGTTCTTCTGAATGAAATCACGAACGTTTACTTCGTTTTGCCAGTCGCCTGCAGCAAAACCTTCCCAAGCTTTAGCAAATTGCTCTGCCATGACATACCTACCTTTTTAGTAGAAAAAAATACGTACTGCTTCGCCGTTGAGCCAGCTATCCCCAGATAAAAGAGGGGAACAGTACACTCTTATGAATAACAATATTTATAGTCTTAAATTTACGTATTCGATTTACAAAACTATAAATATTGTCACTAGTTTTAACGTTTCTCTTTTTAAGCAACAGTTAGAGGTTAAACTAAAATTTTTTTGCAAACCTTAAACTAAATCAATAAATCCTCAAAAATCTCGATAAAAATGGGGTAGCGACGAGCGCTACCCACAAATTTCTGGACTGCTAGCTTATAGCCAAGCTTGGATGCCATACTGGCCTTCAAGCATACCAACTGCAAGCATAGCAACTAAACAGATAACAAGTACGCTTACTGGGATCACAATCTTGTCTACAAATGATAGGCGAGACGCGCGCTCTTTATCTCCAATTAAACCGTTGTTATCTAAAAGCATAGTTAGTGCCCAAGCTAGAACTGGGTTAACAACGGCAGAACCAAAGATACAGATACCTGCTGCTTGTGAGTCTTTCGAGTCCTTCACCATCTGCATGCCAGCTTCAAGCAGTGGTAGAGATACACCAACGAGAAGAGCAACGCGCATAACTGGAGGCCATACTGCAACGTCCATAGGAAAACCAAGGATTGCAACAATAATACATAGAGAGCCTAGTAAGATGGCACCAGCAGGAATAGGGCGTTTCGCGATTGCAGCAGGGATCATGTAAGTCCCCCAAGATGATGTGATGTTACCACCACCCACTGCAGTACCGACCATTTGGCGAACGGAACACATTGTCATTGTGTCATCAACGTCCATCAGCACTTTCTCACTCTTACGTGGGTAGTTCATCTCTTGGAAGATACGGTGACCCAAGAAGTCAGGTGACCACATTGCTACCGCAAGAATGGCGAATGGTAGTGAAGCGATGAAGTGTTCCATATTAGGAAGACCAAGCATCCAACCTTCTTCTGTTGAACCCCACCAGTAGATTGGATTTAGGTTTGGAAGGCCTGTCTCGGTTACGAATTTAATATCGAAGCCTGCGCCAAGAGCAAGTGCGATTGCAAGGCCAGTGAAGGCACAAACAGGGATCGCTAGCCAGCGTTTGTTCACTTTAGCAAGGAACGCGTATAAGCCAATGGTAACCGCAAGAACAATTAGACCGATGTAACCCATGCTACCAGCGGCAACCGTATCGGATTGCAAACCAACAGCCCAAGCTTGAATAGAGTTAATTTGGCTCATGGTTCCGGTTAAACCTAAGAAAATAAGAAGGCCACCAGCCGTACCTTCAGAGGTGAGGTTAACCAGTTTTGACCCACCTTTTAAGAGGCTCAAAATCAAACCAAACACACCAATGAGAATTGCTAATGCAAGAGGATGAGCACCAGCAAGAGCGATGGTACCAATAAGAGGGATCATTGGGCCGTGGTTGCCTGCTAGGTTGGCTTTAGGGTTAATAAAACCAGAGGCAAGTACACAGAAAAGAAGTGCAGGGATGAGCATTTCTACACGCGCAACTTCGATAGCAAAGTCCTTGCCTAAGTTTACGTGGTCCCATGCTGCAGTAAGACCTTCAGCCCAAGACATCATTACCGCAGAGTACATTGCGATAATACCGATAGTACCAGCAAGCGCTGGAACAAGGTCTTCAAGCTCAAAGCGGAAGTCACGACCTGGCAAGTTCAAGCCAAAACGACGTGGCTTCATAATTTGTAGTTCGTGGTCTAGGTAGTCTGAACGGCTTGCGAACTCAGATGCTGGACGATGAAGCTCACGGTAGCTCTTGGTCTCGATATCTGAATCAGAGTGCGTTTTGTTAACTGCGTCTGACATAGATTCCTCATATATTTAAAAGTTATGAATTCTTCATTCAATTGTGTTAATCCGCATCCTGCGGCACGCTTATGCTAGCTATTGTTAGATTTGTTACACGTCGACACTGTGCCTAAGCATAGCTAATAACTTATTGTGTTGAGGCACAAAAAAAGCCTCATCTTTTGGCAGGAGTCTAGCAAGATAGCCATTTAGGGTGATTGATTTAGATCACTTTAAGAATGGTTGTGAAATAAAACTACAGAAAGTTTCTGGCATGCGAATGAGATGCGGAGATCTTGTGTAATTTCATTACACAAGTTGCATAAAATTAGAACTTTTTGTCCTTTTGCACGAGATGCAGATTAAATGTCAATATTCACGGTGATTATATAAAGCTGGCTTTATTCTTGCTTTGGACAGAGCAAAGACAATTTTTTGGCTAATCATTGCCGCTCAGTTTAGGAAAAAGACATGAAACAGCTTAAAGTACTGCCACTAGTGGCAATCATCTCAGGGTTAATGGTCGGTTGCGGCGGCGGTGGCGGCGGTGGCGGTGGTGCAGCGCCGAAAACTGCCTTTACTTTTGATTTTGCTATACCAGCAACAATGACTGAAAGTGAAGCAACTACGAAAGGTTGTACTGTATATGACCACAAAACTGAGCTGAACGGCGATAAAACGGTTTTAACCTATAGTGCAGCGTCAAAAGAGCAAGTGACCAACTATGTTATCGGTTACTACTCTGATGCCGATGGCAAAAGATCCGGAGACATTATCAAACCTACCACTGATAACTTTAAGTTTTATCTTGAAGATATCCCTGACGGCGGCTTTGTAACGTTTCAAGCAATAGAATTTAACGGCAAAGAAGCTCGCGTAAACACGTTTTCAAAAGAGTTCTTGCAAGATAAGAAACTACGTAATGCTACTTTTGCACTAAACCGAGACTCTTTGAACAAATGCTTTACTGGCGGTAACTTAGCAAGCAATAAGTTTACTAACTTAGATTACCGAAACGCTGAATCAGGTGGCGGAGATTACAACTTTGTCTCGCAAACCGATATTTTCACGTCTCCGAACCCTGATATGTTGCCTACTGATGAACTGATGGGGCTTAAAGGTGAACCAACGGCATTGTTTCAGTATGAATCAGGTTCAAGCGACAAAGCGCTTTACCAGTATGGTATTGGTTCGTGGGGAACTGGTGAGATAGCCTTAGTTAGAGCGGATAATACGTCAAACATTTATTCGTCTTCTGACTATACTTACGACTCGCTCAACATTGGCTTTGTTACTAACGGCTTTGCATATGACGCGTTGAAGCTGGATAAAACGGCCGTTGAATATAATCGCCCTAGTGCAACGAATAAAGAAACTTGGGTATACATGGCGTTCTCAGAGAATCAAGTTAATGGTTGGGAGTCTCTACTTAACGAAACGATCTCTGACGGATGGGATATTGACGTTGATCCGAGTGCTTACTTAAATATTGATAACCTGCCGAACACAAAACCAAGTGTATCAACGCAAGGAAGTGCAGAGTCCGTGATTGATCTGGACATGGGCTTAACATCGTCTACTGAAGGCTTTACTCGTGTCGCTTACTTTGCAACTTCAGGCGACTACAGGGTCACACATCGCATTTTCACAACAAGTGATAGTGATTCTGTTGTTGTTCCAGAATTGCATTACTACAACTTCCCAACATCGGCCGTTAACGGTTTGAAAGTTTCAGCTTCGGACGATTTTAATCGCACTGCTTTGGTAGTGAATGAAGATAGTAATATTGATTCTAAAGTTTTCATGAGCTTCTTCTCCAATGGTGAAGCGTCAGAGCCTGAACTAGATGAAGACCTAGATGGCATCATTACTTCTGAAAAAGAAGGCTTAGAAAATGAGGTGACATTACGTACTTCAAACTCGTTGGTAGTCAGTCGTTTTAATTAATTCATTGCGACCTCGAATAGGTTTCAATTAACACTTTTGTAAATTTACTAAGCCCCTTTGAAAGGGGCTTTTTTATATTTAATATTCAACTTTTGAAGAATATGTTGCTATATATTGCATATTAATTTGTCTATAGTATCTTTCTATTCGAATTATTTAGGTTAATAATTTGTTGCAAGTTTCAAAGGGCGGTGCTAATTTGTTCCGAATTAGAGAGGGCGGAGTCCCTTAATTGCAGTGACAAAAACACAGGGAGTAGGGCGCATGAATGATGTACCAGCGCTAGATATAAAAGACCTGCACAAAACATTTGGACAAAATGAAGTTTTAAAAGGCATTTCACTTGCCGCGCACAAAGGAGATGTTATCTCCATCATTGGCTCTTCCGGCTCAGGTAAGAGTACCTTTCTCAGATGTATCAACTTGCTAGAAACGCCTACCGCGGGCGAAATTTGGGTAAATGGTGAATTAATCCAAATGAAGAACAACAGAGCAGGTGAATCTGTTCCTGCTAATGAAAAGCAAGTCCAACGTATTCGCTCACGCCTGGCAATGGTTTTCCAAGGTTTCAACCTCTGGTCTCACCTAACCGTACTAGAAAACGTGATTGAGGCGCCTGTTCATGTCTTAGGCGTGCCAAAAGCTCAAGCGATTGAAAATGCAGAAGTCTTGCTTAAGAAAGTAGGCTTGTATGAGCGTAAAGATTATTACCCTGGGCACTTATCTGGCGGCCAGCAGCAACGTGCAGCTATTGCCCGTGCGCTAGCAGTTGACCCAGAGGTGATGTTGTTTGACGAGCCAACTTCTGCGCTTGACCCAGAACTTGTAGGAGAAGTTCTGGGGGTAATGAGAGATTTGGCAGATGAAGGGCGAACTATGCTGGTGGTCACGCACGAAATGGCGTTTGCGCGTGACGTATCAAACCATGTGATGTTTTTACATCAAGGCTTAGTGGAAGAACAGGGAAATCCAGCTAAGCTATTTACAAACCCGGATTCAGAACGATTACAGCAGTTTATCTCATCCATTTACTAATATTTGTTAGGCGGCAGACTATTGCCTCCTAAGCCAACACAACAAACAAAACGAAATAAAATAGCAATCACAGGAGTATGGAAATGAAAAAGTGGTTATTAGCAGCAACGATTGCTGCAACGGCAGTATCAGGTGTTGCCCAAGCGAAAGAATGGAAAACAGTTCGCTTTGGTATCGAAGGTGCTTACCCTCCGTTTAGCTGGACAGAAACTGATGGCTCAATAAAAGGCTTTGACGTAGACATGGCAAATGCACTCTGTGAAGAGATGCAAGTGAAGTGCAAAATCGTCGCTCAAGATTGGGATGGTATTATTCCTTCTCTGCTTGCACGTAAGTACGATGCCATCATCGCAGCAATGTCTATCACTGAAGAGCGCAAGAAAAAAGTCGATTTCACTGGCAAGTACGCACAAATTCCAAATAAATTTATCGCTAAGAAAGGTGCGGGTCTAGATTTTGATAATCTTAAAGATGTCAAAATTGGCGTGCAACGTGCGACGACACATGACAAGTACTTAACTGACAACTACGGCGATGATGTTGAAATTGTGCGTTATGGCTCTTTTGATGAAGCGTATCTTGATCTAGAAAATGGTCGAATTGCTGCTGTTTTAGGTGATGCTTCTGCTCTAGAAGAGGGGGTGATCAACAAAGCAGGTGGCGAAGCTTATGAGTTTGTTGGACCATCGTTAACCGATCCAAAATGGTTTGGCGAAGGTATGGGTATCGCTGTTCGTAAACAAGACAAAGATCTAACGAAGAAACTCGACGCAGCAATTATTTCACTACGTGAGAAAGGTGTTTACCAAGAAATTGCTGGTAAATACTTTAACTACGATGTGTACGGTGAATAAACCGTAATTAAGCGACCGTTGGCTTGTTCCTAGAAGTAGTCAACGGTCGATTTTTTGAGTTTAGGGATTAGGAACTCACCTATGCTAGATTTACAAGGATACGAAGCTTCGATTTTGAAAGGAGCTTTAGTAACAATAGAAGTTGCAGTGCTTTCACTCATTCTCGCCATGGTCTTAGGCATGCTTGGCGCATTAGCTAAGTTAGCACCTTACAAATGGGCAAGGGCGATTGCCACTCTTTACACCACAGTCATTCGCGGCATTCCAGATTTGGTTCTGATGATGCTAATTTTCTTTGGTGGACAAATACTTTTAAATAACAGCCTTTACTCCATCAACGAAACGCTCAACGAGTGGTTTGCCTCGAGTGATCCAAACCATGAATGGACGTCTTACTTACCTGATTATATTGATGTCAGCCCATTTATAGCTGGTGTACTCACGATTGGTTTTATCTTTGGCGCCTACATGGCGGAGACTTTTCGTGGAGCGATCATGGCGGTGGACAAGGGTGAATTAGAAGCGGCGAAAGCTTATGGGATGAGTTCTGCTTTATCGTTTAGAAGAATCTTGCTTCCTCAGATGATTCGTCATGCATTACCTGGATTTGGTAATAACTGGTTAGTGTTACTTAAGACCACTGCGTTAGTTTCCATTATTGGTCTGGATGACATGGTGAGAATGAGCTCATTGGCAGCAGGTACGACCAAAATGCCGTTCACCTTTTACATGGCTGTCGCGCTCATCTTTCTATTTTTTACCAGCGTTTCGACCGGGCTACTCAAGCTTGTTGAGCGTAAGTTCAGTATTCATGCGAGGTAAGTTATGGACTTTTCTTTGATTATTGAAAGCTTTCCAACTTATCTTCAGGGACTTTGGACAACAGTTTGGTTAGTGGGATTAGCGTTGGTTATTGGCTTGTGTGTCTCTATCCCATTAGCCGTGGCACGCAATAGTACCAATTACGCTCTAAGCTTACCTTCTTGGGGATTCATTTACTTTTTCCGTGGAACGCCGCTATTGGTTCAGCTGTATTTGATTTACTACGGCATGGATCAGTTTTTCCCTGTGAAAGATACCTTATGGGAGAACGCTTGGTTCTGTGCTTTGGTCGCTTTTATTCTGAATACATCGGCTTACACCGCAGAAATTATTCGTGGTGCGATTAATGGTTTGCCGAAAGGTGAGGTGGAAGCTGCGAAAGCGTATGGCATGAGTAAGTTTATGACATACAGACGTATTATCTTGCCGAGTGCATTGCGTCGAGCATTACCAGCTTATTCAAACGAGGTCATATTTATGCTGCACGGAAGTGCAGTCGCGGGCATCGTTACCATCATGGATTTAACTGGTGCTGCGCGTCTAGTTAACTCGCGCTACTATGCACCATTTGAGTCTTTCCTGACGGCGGGGCTGTTCTACATGGCACTGACGTTTATGATTTTGTGGTGTTTCAAAGTGGCAGAGAGGCGTTTCTTAGCTTATCTACGTCCTTTAAGCTAATTATCAATAGAGGCAATAGCACCGGAATGGGTGCTATTGCTTTTGATAATTTTGTTATCTTCATTCCTATTTTTCCAGCCGATATAAAAGACTCTTTCTTATTATTCATTAACTTACATTAACATTCAGTAAACTCATTGTTTAGTAAGTAAAAATGAAAAAAACAATTCTATCGTTGGGCATTGCCGCCTTAGCCACAGGATGTGGTGGGGGAGAGGGAGAATCACAACCTAATGCTCAAGTAAAACCAACGCCAGCTCCAGTTCAACAAGCTCTGGAAACTGGTAATGCACTGCTCGTTTCTGACCCGAGCGATTTCATTCGTAAAAGTCATCAGGTTGTGGAAGCTCACAAGATGCAGTCGAATACGATCAAATCTGCAATTGCGAAAAGCCTTTCAGGTCTTTATTGGGATCCAACCCATGATGCCGCGATCTTGGCACCTCAGTATGGCTTCAACGACACCATCTTGATGACCAATAAGGCCATGGCAAGCGGTTACAAAGATCAAGCTCTGTCAATTGGCGTTGCCGGGGAAAAGTCTAATGGTCAACGTTACGCACTATTAGGTAGTAACCCATTTAGAACGGCACAACGTTTTCCCGACTCTTCCAACGCAGCGATGACGCAATGGTTAAGTAACCTGGTCACTTGGTTGTCGGGCGGAGTTACTTCAAACGTCGTCATCGCGCAAATGGATCAGTCTTATTACTTTCCGGATGAGCAAGCGACTCGGAATTGGCTGAAAGACAATGTTTCACAAGAGCTGGCGTTTAACGAGGCCAACCTATGCGATGGTTCGAAGCTACTTAGCTGCTTGCAAACCAATACTCCAAACTTATTGATCTTGTCACAGCATCTGCAATCTGGAGATACCAACAAACCAGTACTCGAAGCTTTGGAATACGCTGAGCAAGCCCAAATTCCTGTTCTATACCTGCATTGGGATGGAGGACTAACTGATCTTGGCCAAGACATTTTGGAAAAATTCCATGTTGATTATGTGGGAGATAACTATTGGCGTAAGTTAGGCTTGGTCGACTGGGAACCTTCATCGTTGATGAACGTTGTGCCGGACTCTGTCATCACACAACAAGCGCTGTTGTCTCGTTTTGAATCTCAAAATTTCAACGTTGACTTGTCAAAGTGTGATGACAAATCCTGCCCTGACACTGCGAATATGGACAGTCAATTTTATGCAGGGGCAAACAGCATTCGCCATTGGTTGCAAAAGCTTGATGAACAAAAAGTAGATTTGTTTAATCAAAACGGCTACCAATACGAAAAACTCATGGTATTGCTGGCTGATCATTATCGTCAAACGGTTGTCTTCCCGATGGACAAACAATCAACCCAAACGACCGAATTCCTAAAGTCGTACTTTGCCGATTACGTGCAATACAACAGCCGAAGCGTAAACCCAAAACAACCAAATATGGGGAACTTCAGCCGTAGTGAGTTTAGCCCTGACATAAAGAGAATCAGTGCAACGATTAATATGGAATCAAAGCGTAACTTCCGTTCGGCTGGTGTGTATGCGCTTCCTGGGGAAACCTTTACGGTTAAACGTAATGACAGCAATGATGTGGCGACTAAGATTGTCATCAACACTTTAAGAAGTGGTGCAACTCATGAGTTCAGCAAAGATGGATACACGCGACCAAAACTGCTGACTTCATTCGGCTATGAAGTAAAGCCGGGTGAAACCATCACGCTGACTTCTCCTTATGGTGGTCCAGTACAGGTTCACTTTGACAAAAATGATGTTCCGGTTGAACTGAAATTTAATCATGTGGCACAGCATCCAGTTTGGAGAAGTGAGAAGGACAACGACGCTTTTATTCAACAGTTAGAAGCCAATTTATTCGATTGGGCTGAGCTGATCACTCCTGGGTTTGAAGTACACTCAAAGCGCGACAAAATGTTGGAGTCGGTCAACGATGAAATGTGGTCTACCCCTTCGGAAATGGCGCTTGCAACAGAAGAATATGTTCACAACTACCCGCATGTGCTGGCAGGTTTCCAAGGGCCGGGCATAGATGAAGTGCCTGAAATTATTCAATACGCCCAAAACCAAGGTTGGGAAATCGCCAATATTGATATAGTGAAGCACATGAACGCTGACCAAGCGACGTGTGGTTATGGTTGTTCGGGTAACCCTTACGATGCTTACTGGTCATTCAGCCCACTCGGTCACGGTGATTTACATGAGCTTGGTCATGGTTTAGAAAAAGGTCGATTCCGATTTTCAGGCTGGGAAGGGCATTCAACGACCAATTACTACTCGTATTACAGTAAGTCTCGTTTCTTCCAGAATACGGGAAAAGTTTCAACTTGCCAAAGCTTGGATTTCAAAGGCCAGTTTGAATTATTGCAAGCTAGCCGAACTCAAGCGGATCCAAACGCATACATGGCTGCGCAAAATCAAACCAGTTGGAGTTGGGGCGCTCGTGTTTACATTCAAATGATGATGGCGGCGCAGCATGAAGGTGTGCTTAAAAATGGTTGGCATTTATTGGCGCGCTTGCACCTGATTGAACGTGAGTTTAACCGCTTAAAATCGGACGACGCGCTTTGGGATGAGAGACGATTGAGCATTGGTTTTGCCAACTACTCTCGGGAAGAAGCAAATAGCATCTCGAACAACGACTGGTTGCTTATTGCTCTGAGCTACATCTCTCAGCGAGATATGACTAGCTATCTCGATATGTGGGGGTTCTCGTTCACAGAAAAAGCGAAACAGCAGGTTGTGGCGCTGAATCTACCGCCGATGCCGCTCACTTACTTTGCAAGTAGTAATACAGGCTACTGTCTGAACGAATTTGCTCAAACACCGATAACTATTGATGGTCAAACGGTTTGGCCGCTAAATCAGTGATTAACTGGTAATTTGTATGAAAAGGGAGACTGAGTCTCCCTTTTTATTGGACTAAGCTTAGCGTTGAGTCTCGCTTATAGCTTTGCAATATATTACTTAAATGTTGACCAGATTGGTGCGTGATCTGAAGGCTTCTCGATACCACGAAGCTCATAGTCGATACCAGATTCAATACACTTTTCCGCTAGAGAAGGGGTTGCCAAAATGACATCAATTCGTAGGCCACGGTTATCATCAAAACCGCGAGAACGGTAGTCAAACCACGAAAATTGATCGTTCACCTCTGGGTATAGCTTACGGAAGGTGTCCACAAAGCCCCAGTCTAGTAAGGTTTTCAACCATTCGCGCTCTTCAGGTTGGAATGAACATTTACCTGTTTTTAGCCAACGTTTACGGTTTGGTTCGCCGATACCGATATCTGCATCAATAGGGCTGATGTTGATGTCACCCATAACAATCAATTGCTCGTCGTTATTGTGATGATCGTTTAGGTAGGTCATCAGATCTTTATAGAATTGGCGCTTGTATGGGAATTTGGTTTCGTGGCTGATGTTATCCCCTTGAGGGAAATAGCCGTTTAGCACAGTGACCTTTTCGCCGTTTTCATTTAAAAACGTTGCCATGATCATGCGCTTTTGATGTTCCTCGTTATCCGTCGGGAACCCTTTTTGTACGTGTAGAGGCTCTTGCTTACAAAGCATTGCTACGCCGTAATGTGCTTTTTGACCATGGAAATACACTTTGTAGCCCATGGCTTCGACAGCTTCAATCGGGAATGCTTCATCGTGAACTTTAATTTCCTGAAGACCAATCACATCAGGTTGGTGTTTGTCGATTAGCGCTTGGAGTTGGTGCAGTCGCGCACGTAGTCCATTGATGTTAAAGCTGATTACTTTCATATTCTTTTAAACCTATTGTTATCCCTTGCAATGCCTTTTGGCTAAAGGGTTTTTAAAAACTACTAAAATGTATGTTGATGGATAATAGTGAAGTTTGTTGAGCAATGCCGCCACTTTGTCGCCATTTATGTCGTTATACTTTAAGGCTGCTGATAGGGTTGAAATTGACTACCGACGAAAGGTGATCTGGCGAAAAATGGGCGTAAACCATCGTTTGTTCAATTTTGACATGGCCTAGTGCCGCTTTCAAATCGAGGATGTTACCGCCATTACGCATGAAAGCCGTGGCGAAAGTATGGCGCAAAACGTGAGTAGCTTGTCCCTTAGGTAATTCAGGTAACGCTTTATCAATCCACTTATGCGCGACACCATAACCACATGTAAATATTCGACCGCTGGATGTGGGGTTAAGCTCTGCAAACAACTCTTCAGAGATTGGAATAGTTCTGTTTCGCTTACCCTTGGTATTTACAAACGTTATCTTATTACCGAATACATGCTCACCTCGGAGTAAAACCGCTTCATTGATGCGAGCACCAGTGGCTAAGCAGATTTTATAAATCAAACGCAGTTCGTCATGTAGCCAGCTTTTCTTAATCGTTTCAAAGAGGCGGATAATCTGTTCTTCCCTTAAAAACGTCAATTCAGATTGCGCCTTTTTGACAGGCTCGATGCCTGTCACGGGATTTGGGTTTCGCCACTCATTGAGTGCTATCAAGCGATTGAACATTGATTTCAACAGCGCAATGTCACCGTTGTTAGAGCTGATCGCCATTTCCCTGTTTTCACGGCCGCGACCTTTATTGACACGAGCAGCCCGGTAATGGGCGAGGTCATTAGAAGTCAGTAAAGACGCAATCGGGTTATTTAGTTCTTTGGCCGTAAGCATCATGCGGTATCTTGAACGCTCGCCGGATTTCAGGTTCTTACCGTGCAGTTGGTACCACAGTTCAATCACATCGGTTAAGCGGCGGTGATCGGGCTTATCGCCAAGCCAGGGCTTGTCGTTAACTTCGCGCATGGTGAATTGTTCAAAGGAAACTGCTTCACCTTTTGTGGCAAAGCGTTTGCGAATGCGCTTACCGGCTCGGCCCTGTGGGTAGCACTCACAAAGCCAAGGATTCTTGCTGCCGTCTTTGAGGTTACGAACTGACATCGGTCATATAACCTGCAAAATTTAAGAGAGAAAAGTAGTCGTTTCTAACTGCATGTTTGTCGGATTCTAAGTTGGTTCTGTAAACATGTGAAAATGCTTCAATAATGCTTACGACTTTACCTCCTGTTAGTGAGGGATTAATTTCAGCACTTATATATGAATTTATGTAGGTCATATCGTTAATATCTGAATTTGTTTTAATGTTACGAGATAGTTGATACAAAATATGATTTACAGAAACTTTTCCTGAAGAGTGTTTGGTTAATTGGAAATGCGGAACAATACTAGACTGATTTATTCTATCTTTACTATGAGAATTTGGAGAATTGTATGGTGATTCGTGTCGAGTATATAGTTCTCTGTAAAACTCTGGATAACGATGACGAAGAATAGAGAGAATAACTAGAGGCAGCACTCTATAAGATTTCTTTTGTGTGCATGCTACTTCAATATCATTCAGTATTTTTTTTACTTCACGTAATGATGTAATGCCATGCCATGTAAGGATATGAGAGATAAGTTCAAAATGCTCGTATTCTCCGGGGATAGGACCAACTATAGACGTCAGTTCAATTTCAATGAACTGCTTTAACGTCGGCGCTGAAAGTGTAGCGCTTCTATCAAAAAAACGACTCAAATAGCTAGTTGAATCAAACCCTTCACCATATACAGCTCTAATTGAATGTTGTAACTGCTCGGTATCCGTAGCCAGCACAAAAACAAAGTTTTTTGTATTAAAGAAATGCTTAACTGATTCAATTACTTCTATAGCGTAAGTCGGTCTGCAGCGGTCAAGTTCATCAATCAGGACATAGATAGGAGTAGATTTATCATTGTGAACCTTTATATATGCATCACTTAATTCAACAAGAGTCTGTTTAAAGTCATTAATGCCTTCTACCTTTTGCTTTTGTTCAAGCATGGAGGAGAAAGTGTCTTTAAGTGAATCGGTTAAATCGCTAGTTTCTAGACCAAGATCTTTTAGTCCATCTGATATGTCTGAAAACAGTGAATCATCAGCTTCCATTCCCCCTTGGCGTTTTACGAAGCCAAGGATTAACTTCCATGAAGTATTTTTGGCAAAATGTTTGCCACCTTCCATTAGTTTGTTTAGTAGGTCTTTGTTCTCTGTAATCGCACTCATCAGCTGTGAATGAAAAGCCTCAAGTAACGCTAACATAGCGTCATGAGTAAAATCAGACTTCCATGCATCAAAGTAAACAACAGGGTGTTTTTCTTTCAGCTCGTTATACCAGCACTGGAGGAAAGTAGTTTTACCCGCTCCCCATTCAGCATTGAGGTTAAGAACGTAGCCATCTTCAGCTTTTTCGTTGAGGAAGTCGGTTAGATGTTCGGCATAAGACCTACGATCGATGACTGGAAATTTCTCGAAAATTATGTCTGATGGGACTTCATGGATGTTAGACATAGTACGGCCTTTAATGTGTTACGCATGCAGCTTTCTATAGCTCGGTATAAATCGCCACTGGTTCGATTATGATTTCGTTGTGCTCCAAGCCATAGGTAAATTTGCTGACACCTATCATCGAAGACGAAATAGCTCTCATTTTAGACTTCATATCACCAACATCATCAGATGAAGTAACTTGAGCTAAGGGGTGTTTTTCTTGGAAAGGATCATCAGAGCACTTGTGGCTGATGACACCAAGTACAACAAACTCTCTTTGTGTCAGCCTTGAGTACTTTTTGATAATTGAATTTAAAGGCTCTCTTAGATGGTCTCGGTCTAGATACGATGAGAAAAGAGTATCGTGCAATAACTGATGAAATTGAAGAGCACCATTTTGGCCAAATTCAAGCAACTCAATAAGAGACTCCTGAAACAACTTAGGCTGTCTTAAGTTGGATTCAAGCGCTTGTTTTTCGATGTTATGGTTTTTGAAAAACTCTTTAGACACCGCAGAGTCTTTGTCTTTAACGTTTGAACTTAAATGCTTTTGCTCAAGTATTGTTAACTCAGTTTGCATCTGGGAGATGATTATATTCTCACCAATGCGATTAAAGTTTCGATAGATATTTAGTACTTCTTGCGAATCCGCGACCAGCATTTGAGCCTTGATTTTGACAAAGGAATAATCGGAAATTGAGGAGAGGATATCCTCTGTAGAGGCCAGTGAATTTATGTCAAGAAGCTTGCTTTCTTCTTCTAATCGTTTTTGAAACAGGTTGAATGAGTGATCGTGAAGGAATTTCTTTGTTGTTGAAGAGGATGTTTCTCTAATAACATCCGCAATGATTTTTCCAGAGGCTAGTTTACCTTTTTGTGTGTGCTGATCGGTGTGTTCAACATGATGTTCGTTGAGGACGTATTCGGTAACGCCTTCGAAGAGTTGAGAGGAGAAAGAATAGAGTTTTGGTTCATCCAAATAGATAAAGTTTTTAATCATTTTCCTAGCCTAGTTTTATCTTTATGCCGTTTTAGCGCAGCAGATAAGCGCTCTTTTTTAGATTCGTTAAAAGCGTCGATAGAGTATTTGCGTTTGGTATCGATAAATGTCCAAACGGAAAATGTGACAGTTAATATTACCGCGATGATGCCGATTGCATTGATAAGGATACTCAACATGTAACTTCTCCACCTGTTTGCTCGTGCTGTTCAGATTTTGCTTTTGAACTGAGTCTAAAGAAAATGACAAAGCAGAGTATAAATGAACAAGCGGCGAGAACCATAGACGAGTTGGTTAAATGTTCGACATTGATACCTTTAACACCCGATTCGAGCATCAATAATAAACACGTCAGCGCTCCGTAAAAAAAGATTGCGACAATCGACCCGGCGTTACTCATTGTTTTCCAGGTTTGATCGCCTGACATATGTTCCAATTCATTGAAAATGGATATGTGTAGTACAAAACCTACAGCGATAAAGTCTGCCGCGTTGAGTGGCTTAACTGTTTCCATAAACGAACAAAAGAACAAACGTAACCCTATTGGTATTAGCCCAATGATTACGGTATACCAAAGCCATTTCGTTAACTTCGACACCTCAGATGATTTGCTTTTAGTCACGATATTCCCTTATAGTTTTGCGTCACCGTACTATCGATTAGTTGAATCAAATAGCCAACCTACTCAGTAACTTTCTTTCGATCTTCCTGCTTTTGCTGCGCAACACCAATAAGGGCCTGCATACGTTGTTCACGTTCATGCCTGTTGATGTACCACTCTTTAATGAGAATTTCTAAAAGGTTGATTAACAGAGCTGCTTCTTCTGGCTCGACATCAACTATCACGTTAATGTCTTTTTCCATATGAGCGCCGATATTCCCGATACCACGGACACCGTCAATGGCTGCCCATGTAAGAGGGTCAATTTTGTCTTTAATACTCTTGATTTCATCTACTAGACGCGCAGGTTTAACTTCCCAAAAATCTCGCAAGATTCCCTGTAAACATCTGCGTGCCAATGTTGCCGATGACTTCGGGCTAAGGTCTCTAATTAAGCATGCTTCTTCATAGTCGGAGAGAATTGCTTTTGGAATGTAATCTGGAAAAGTCTTCGCTGTTGAATTTGGTTGAAGCTGCCAAGAGCGTAGTACGGCATCTGGCTCTTGGTCTATGTGTGCATATTTTTTGACCAAAATTGCAGAAATCGAAATTTCGCGGCAATTTGGGTTTGGGCAAGTAGTCACCTCAGTTTCAATCATGAGCGCCACCTCGAATTTATTACCGTGGTCAAAACTGTGGCGATCAATACTCAAGTGATGTCCATCGATAGTTGCATTATGATTGCAGTATGGGCATTGCCATGAATGAGCCATTTCAAACTCCTAACCAATTTAATTATTAATCTTTCCTCAAAGTCGTCGCCAAGCGGGCAAGTATTTTGAGGTATTTTTCTGAAACTTCTAGTTGGCGATACCAACCAAAGTGTCATAAAAATCACCTTCCACTGTTAGGGTCTTACCACCAAGTGCAAGCTGTTTGTCGAAGTCTTTCGATGAAACAAGAACAAGGTTATAGCTAAGCGTTAGCTTTTTAGCTTCTTTATCGTTTTCGATGACTTCTACATCAAAACGAGTCTTGTGCTTATTTGAGATAACGAAATATTGACCATCCATGTTTGCAGTGGCCTCAAGGTCTAAGTTATCTCTCATGTTGTTGGTCAGCTGATTACCATTTAAAAGCGCTGATAGAGATTTGGTGTTGAAAGTGTATTGGATGCAGCTTTGCTCGTCGCTAGTGCAGTTATAGATGGTGGCTGCTGGTTGATTGTTTTTAGTGAAACCATCACCAACTAATATCACTTTCATATCGTCTTGCGCGTAACTGAATGCAGCACACAGCCCAAGAGCTAAGCCAATTACATATTTCATTATCTTTCCCTAGCCAATTTTTATTATTTAAGTTTTGTTTCTAACACTACCTTACCGATTACCTCGATATCACCGTCCTGAACTTCAATCGTTTGTCCGTCGAAAGCGATGGCGAGTTTGCCGGGTAGGCGTTGAACCTGGTTGATTGAGTATCGGCCGTCGATGCCAATGAGGTAATTACCATTCATTGCGTCGTTCTCTTTCTTATCGACCAATACCACACTTTGGTTGGTTTCAATTTCAATGAGATCGGCATTCTGTAAACCAAAGCCATTAATGCGGCGAACTGGATACGGCACTTCACCTGTATCTAGAAGCTTTCCATTAGTTAAGCAGAAGCTTTTGATAATGACCGAGCCGTGCTGCGGGTTTTCCACACACTCAGCGCTATGATAAGTAGCCGCTTTTTTTGCTCCGTCACTGCTTCTTACTTTATCTCGGTCTTCCGGTTTTAAAGCCAACTCTTCAATAGGCACACCCAAAGCTAAATGAAGCCGAACCATTAACTCATGTGACGTGCGATTGTGAGTGTTCCATGTGCTGAAAGTTGTTTTTGGAACGTCAAGCAACTCGCTTAGTTCTTGGAAATCATTGCAATCAGTTAAAAGCTTTAATCTCCTCGTGAAATCACTACCTTTCAAATAGTCAAACGGAAGTATTTTTCGTTCTTTCATATGGCAAATTTGTCCAATATCTCAGAAATAGTCATTTAACTATTTACACAAGTCGCATGACGATCTAAGATTCTCGTGTCTCAAGATTAGTGAGAATAATCGTGAGTACAGTGAAATGTTATTAAATCAACTAAGTAGGATACCACCATGTTGTCATACAACCCAGTATTACCCGTGCCATTTGTGACGTTTGAGGAATACTCTCGCATCACTGGTCTCAAGCTTGAAACGATTCGAGACTACGTGCGTAAGGGCAGAATTATCATCCAAGAAAAAAGAGCCCCAAAAGAAAAGCCGCTGGTAAACCTCATTGCAATGAATGAGATAGCTGCTCGTGAAGCGCTGGCAAAACTAGGATAAGCCATGCGTTTTTCCTCCCTGATTCCAACCAAAACTTACTGCCCGCTTTGGCTTCATTTATTCGCCTGGGCAGTCATTTGCATTCCAACGTTGCTATAAGGATTGTCAAACATGGACGCAAACATCGCCATGTGCAGATTACGTGAGGCCAAACAAAACGCGTTTGACGAGGCGTGCTGCGCATTTGCAACCAATCACAACATGGCTGGATTAGCCAGAAAGATGGACATGGGCGAAACCATGCTGCGCAACAAGCTCAACCCAGAGCAGCCGCACAAGCTATACGCCATTGAGTTAGCTTGGTTGTGTTACCACTCCGGCGACTACTCAATCCATAACGTTCTTTATAGCAACTTGGGCACCGTGACCGTGGCACTGCCACAGGAATCAGAACAGAAAAACTTCATTGAGCGCACGTTACTCAACAACGCGCTAAGCGGCGAGCTTTCTGGCGATGCAATGCAAATGTGCACCGCAGAGCGCCTGCCGCGTTCAACCAAAAACAAGACCTTAGCCAAAGCGCATGCCGCACTCGGCAACCTTGTTTTGATGATTTCCGATTTAGAGAACCGCACGACTGGCGCGACACCCATGTTGTCTATGGGGCTGGATTTCTTCGCCAACGGTGCGCCCATTCCCGGTTTAGCCTAAGGAGAACCGAATCCAATGAGTCAGTTAGCTATTCAACAAGAACAATTACAACAAGCACCCAACGCCAACGAGAGCATTGCTGCATGCAAAGCGCTTTTCAACGGTTCCGCTACACGCGGCAAGTTGAGAAAGATGTTCAACGAGCTGCCAGACAAAAGCCGCGGTTTGGTTCTTATCGCTGGCGGCATGTCTCCAAAAGATTACCAACGTGAGTTTGAGTCGTTCGACGATTTAGAACTGCAAAAAATCCGCTCAGGTATGCAGTACCTAAAAGAAATGATCGTGGGCTTTGATAACACGCTCGGCGATGTTCGTCGCCTCAAACACTACCAATTCAGCAACACCCATTAATCACCAAGCCAGCCGTTTTGCCCCCGCTGTATCCATGGGGGCCTTTTTTTCGTCTAAGCGTAGGAGCATAGAGATGAATACCAATCAAAAGTTAACCGAAGCAAGAAACCTCATAGACCAAGTTCTCAACCGTAATGTCGGCACTATTGGGCATGCGGATTTACCTGCAGAAGCACTAGCGCAAAAGCAAAAGCTATTTAGCGGCCTGAACACCAACCGTGATGTGTTAGACATTGTGAATGCTATTAATGCGCTGGCGATCAGTAATCAGGATGTAATTGAAATTCACACCGGCTTTGTAGCCAACGTAAATTGGTTCGAGACAATTGCTTATGTGAAAGGATGTAAGTACGAACCGGGTGCAAATAGGTTGTTTCAGAAGCGCGTTCGACTCGGTGAAGAAGATGCTTTTGCCCAACTATTAGCAATCGAAAGCGAGATAACGGAGCTCGTCATTGAAGCCCGTGAAGAAGCCGAAGCAAAAGCGGAGGTGGGAGCATGAGTTCTACTAACGGGAAAGTGCAACCTCGCGAGCTGTATCCAACGCCGCCAGAAGTAGTCGACGCACTTCTATCTAAGTTGAAGGTTCGCCCAACCGACAAGTTTTTAGAACCTTGCTACGGTACAGGTGCGATCTTCGACAAGATAGATTTGCCAGAAAACCAAAAGTCATTTGCTGAAATCGAAAAGGGTATTGATTACCTAGCGACTGAGTTTGGTCAGCAGGACGTGATCATTACTAACCCGCCTTTCTCTTTGACGGAAGAGTTCATTCGCAAAAGCCTAAGTGAACTGGCACCGGACGGCACCATGGCTTACTTGCAACGTGTTAACTATCTCGGTTCTAAAAAGCGCCTGCCGTTCTGGTTTGAAATAGGCTTTCCGCCAAAGTGCCCAATCATCGTTCCTCGCCCTCGCTTTGTCGGCGGCGGGTCAGATTCTTGCGAATACGCTTGGTTTATTTGGGATAACGGCAACCGCTTCGATATTCCTCAAGGTTTAAGTCATATCGTTTCAGTTGGTCATGAGGTGGCAGCATGAGATCAGATTACATCTACGAACTAGACGGCCACAAAGGTCAATCCGCGATCGCGAAAGCGTTTGGCGTTCCTCTGGGTACTTTGAAATCTCGCTTACGTAACGGCAAGACGATTCGTGAAGCGGTTCATTTTGTTGATGGCCGTGAGAACAATTGCGGCGTTGCTACTCACGAGTGGAAGGGCATCAAAGGTGTCGACAATATCGCTAAAGCTATTGGTACCACGCACACCACAATCTACAAGCATTTGAAAGCAGGTTGCACCATAGATGAAGCGGTAGCGAAGGTTCAGAAAAGCCATAAGCGAGCTGAGCAAGTTCGCAAGCTTCGCGCTAAATCAACAGCCAAGCCAATTGAACAGGTTGGCATCAAGAAACCAACTGAAGTTCCAGAGCTATGGCGTTTGGCCTTAGGTTTTGGTGGATAAGAACAATCGTGTCGAAGTACCTAAGCGAACCAACAGAAATCGAACTATTAGACTTAGATAAGTTCGGTTTTGACCATGACTACAAACGTGCTGCTTCTCTGGCTTGTCAAAGTTGGGGAAGCTTGCACGTTTTTCCGCAAGCGCCAAAAACACTAGCGGATGCTTGCTTTGGTGCAAGACGTTTTGATGATTCGCAAGAACCTGACGACCTGAGTGTGCTCGAACGTAAACTGTTTGAAGCAAACCCAGATGACTTTGAGTGGGCGAAAGACAAAATCCAAGGTCTGCCAGACTACTTAACCAAGTACTTTGTTACTCGCTACATTTCTGTTTTCGAAAAGAAAGGTCGCAGAGAAGCAAACATCTTTTTGCGTGAACGAATGGGGCCAGCTGCAGAGCGTGCGCTGATGGTTTTACGTAAATACAAAAAACTACCTACAACACAAAAGGTTTCTTTGCTTAGTGAAGAGTTTAACGACACTGAGCAAAGCGACTTTTCATCCAATCAGCAAATGTTTTTTGACTTTGATAAGGCAGAGCGAAATCGCAAGCCTGTAAAAAGCCGAATACTTGCAGAGCTTGAGCCATCTGAAGTTAAAGAGATGGCTTACAAGATTTCACTTATTGTTGATCGCTTCACTCGATTAGAAGGCGATAAATACCACGCAAAGACCGAACTTGGTACCACAATGGCCGTGGTGTTCACCTATGAGCAAGTTGCTAAGTTCGTGACCAACACTTTCGGTGTTAAGCCTCCTCGCAAGTACAAAGACCAGTCCGAGCTATCTGCACTGCAAGACATTTCAAAACTGATCAGCGAGAAGTGGTGGTGTGGCCGTCTTAATAAAATCCGCAAAATCATGCGTGAGCACTTAGCCATTGCAATGGGCCAAGTGTCTTCTAAGGCTTCACCGTATGCGTCTTGGGATTGTGTTAGAGAGCACCAGGAGCAGCAAACGGCTAACTATGAATACATCAAACAGTGCCAGCTATTGGATGAAGAAACAGGTGAAGAAGCTGATTTGTGGGATATGGTCAAAAAGAGTGTGGCTAACCCTGCGATTCGCCGTCATGAACTAATGGTGCGCTGCCGTGGCTGTGAAGACATTGGCAATGAGCTTGGTTTACAAGGTTTGTTTTTAACGCTGACCACGCCAGCTAAATATCACAACTCATACAAGAAAGGCGGTTTCATTGGTCACTGGAACGGCGCAAGCCCACGCGATGCGCAAACGTACCTAAACAATGTATGGCAACGAATCCGCGCAAAGTTAGGTCGTCTAGAAATCCGTTGGTTTGGGGTTCGTGTTGCAGAGCCGCATCATGATGGCACACCGCACTGGCATTTGCTTATCTGGGTTAAGCCAGAACAGAAAGATACGATCACAGAAATATTTGTTGATTACGCAACGAAAGAAGATAAGCACGAGCTATTTGATAAACAGGGCAAGTTTGATTACTCGGCTCGTTGTGATGTAGGTGAGATTGACCCAGAGAAAGGCACCGCAACAGGCTACATTGCTAAATACATTTCCAAGAACATTGACGGTTTCGCTATGGACGATGAAGTGTCCGACGAAACAGGCAAATCCGTTAAAGACATGGCAAAGAACGTCAGCGCTTGGAAAAGTCGCTGGGCTATTCGTCAGTTTCAATTCTTCGGTGGTGCTCCGGTAACGACTTACCGTGAGCTGCGCCGCTTCGCTAGCCAAAACAAAAAAGCTTTTATGGAATACGTTTTCATGCAAGAACGCGCTGACCTGTTGGATATGTACCACATGCTGCACCGCCATGTGGTTGGCCCGGTAAAACCTGACCGCCTGTTAACCAACAAAGAGTTGGTGGAAGTGATCGGCAAAAACTACCAGGCACGAATCCAGTCTGATGAAGCTTGCATCGTAGACACAATGAAAGCTGCAGACCATGGTAACTGGCAAGGCTACATCATGGGGCAGGGTGGTCCATTCGTTAAGCGCGAAGATTTGCTGATCACCAATTCATATCAAGTACTTCCATTCGCATCACCTCACGGTGAAGACGTGCGTAAGGTGGAAGGTTTTCAAACACCGGAAGCGATCGTGAAAACTCGCACTAAAGTCTGGACGATTCAGAAGAAATCAAAGGTAGAAGCTGAAGTTGAAGCGATCACCCAAGGGAGCGCAGCGACCGCTATTGGAGCCTCTGGCTCCTCTCGGAGTTCTGTCAATAACTGTACGGAGCATCGCGAGGTACAGGTCAGCGATCAGCTAACCCGAATTTTAGACCCGGTGAATAGTCGGGCGAATAACCCGCCAAATATTGATGAAACGGCACTGGCCGCACTGCTAAAAGGCAGTTCAATTCGCATCGACGATGCAACCAGTATTCAAATCCGCCCTGCGGAGGTAGACGAACACGGCAATATACGTCCGGCACAGCTGGTCGAGGTAAGCCGTGCGCCTGCAGATGATCTTAAATGGATGGATTTCGAAGGTTGGGACAAGGTATTCGCCCAACCAGAACAGCAAGAGTATCAACAACCAGACCTATCGTTCTTCCCTGATGGGGACGACTGGCCGTTGGTTTAGGGGATTATATTTGCGAGGAGAGTTGACTCGAATCGGGTTTTAATTCGTCACATCTAGCTACGCATCGTTTAGCGGTAGCAATGCTTTCTGCAGCTTCTTCTTTACTGACATTGTCTTCTAAATCGTAGTCAGCTTCATTTCGTTTTGCGCGTTCTTGTCTCAGCATATACGAAAGGCCTTTCAGTTTGTTGAAAGGTAGACTTTCATCTAATTCGGCATCTGATTTTAAGTATTCGATTAACGATGCATGGTCCCCCAATCTAGGGTAACTTCTAGGTGGTTGATCTAAAATACTCAAAACTTTGTGATACATTGCGTAATAGCTTCGACTTATCGCACAACGATACTGGATTTCCGTAGAAGCGTTGCTAAAAATCGATTTACTCTCTTGCAGAAAGTCTTCCGGTTTAACTGACACCTAAACTCCTTACTTTGGGCATAAGTTCCTTTTGGATACTGAATCTAGCGACCAATGGAATGTCGTCTAACCCAGATTCAATAAGCTTCTCAGCTAGTTCCCAGTTTAAGTCTGCAACGTCTTCTGGAGCACTTTCTACAAAAAACACCATAGTCATTTCATTTTCTTCAAATGATTGATAAATACGACATTGATTGATGACTGTGTGGTTGTGTTCCTCTGTAACTTGCGCAGCAATCTCTGAAATAGAAGCGTATACATTTTCCTCTAGTCCATGTTTGGTAATGCCTTTGTGCATAAAGCTAGCTAAAGTCATCAGTGCTCCGTGAGTATCACCAAGTCGATCGTCAATTTGGCTCACTTCTATAGTATTTAGAAGGGTCATAATAAGTTCGTATGATGGTGCTTTAGTTAAAATAGCTGCAAATGCAGGGACATAACTAGGATTTGCAGCAAGCTCTTTGTTGCTCAATAGGATGTCGAGAGTTGTTCTCATATATCCATTAATACAGAGAGTTGAAATAGTATTCATGAAAACTGCAGAGCCAGCGCCATAATGATACGCTTTTAGAGCTGTTTCTTTTGCCTTTTCATTCTCATAATTTGCAGTATGGATTAGAGACTCGATTGTGTAAATCTGTTCATAATCCGGTAATTGCTGCGCTTTTTTCAAATAACGAGCTTTAGATACCTCATCAAGAGGAGTCTCACTCGCTATTGATTGCAACAACTGCTTCATTAGAGAGTTGTGTTCAGTCAGCGCGTTAGGAGAAGTCAAGCTATATACACCTTTATATAAGCACCCAAAACGGATGCAAGTTTCAACAGTACCGTATACACCATATATAGGATACTAAAGGAGCGTTACTATATATGAAGATGAAAATTCAAACAATGTGCGCATTGTCAAAACTTACTCAATATGCATCAACACTCACCAGTATTCGTCTGTTTTCTTATATACCACTGACTATTATAGCCAATACATACAGAGGCTTTTGATTCTTATTATTTCTCTGAAGCCAATTTGTTTCGAAACTTCCTGATAATCAATGAATATCATTTTTGTGATTTGTGTCAACTTTCTATGGCCTTGCGCGATCTGGAACCTAAGTTAGCTTGTTTTGGTAAACAACGCATTTACGCAGTTAGGAAATGCTTTACCGCCTGTTTAAATGATGTAGCAGCGTGATTTCTATTAACTCGAAGTAACAAAGGAAAATTCTTAATGAGTGAATTATGTCTAAAAACTACTGTAGAAACCTGTATGGATATACAGTATATTTCACTGGTCATTGGTAAGGGTGTTGATATGTCGAATAAAAATCAAAACGATATCATGTTGTCTGCGTTAGAAATCGTCATTGATGGCGTAGCAAATAGTGAGGCGACAGAAAGAACTCGAGCAGCAGGTGCGTACATAGCAGGTTTAATACTGGCGGATGCGAAAGGGCAGTTGGACTCCAAAAAACAAAAAGCCATCTTGAGTATTATCGAGATGGCTTGCGAAACGGAGAGTACTGCTTTTATGTCGAATTGATTTACAACATAGATAGTTGGTGTTTGAGCTGTTGCCGTGCCTCTGGCGGCAACGCCTTACACAAGTTGAATGCCAGTTGGCTTGTCGTTTTTGCCGATGGGCTCAACGTATGGCTATAAGACAAATTCATCACAAACGTGTGCCCACATTCGGGGTCACTGCAACTGCAATACAAATCTGAATGACTGTTGGTTAGGCGGTTGGATTTTTGGATACGGCTTTTGCTTCCACACTCTGGGCACAACACTCTCATAGTAAACACCTAGCTTATTGACTGACCTAATAATCATACGCCAATAAGCTGTGTATTTGTACAGTCTAAAACGAAAGTTTACGCAGCATCTCCAACAGTCAAATCAAACTGCAAGTGAAGGTTCGGTGGAATCTCTGGGTCATTGTTTACTGCATCCATAAAACGCTTACATACCGGAATCACTTCATACTTATCGTACACATTGCTCACCTTGATTGGGTCGGGGATGGTGCCGCCCGTTTGGGAGAACATGCCACCCATACCGGTTGGGAAACGGTGGCCGACAAACACATCCTGAGCTGTGATGTTTTTGATTCGCTCAAACTCATCTTTTGTGGCGATATCACCAACCGGAATCAGTTGAATGCCTTTCTCTTTGCCGTTTGGAATGTTCACAAACATACTGCGAAAATTACCCACGCCCTTAGAGCTCTGGATTTTTTGGCGCAACGCTTCTTCGTCTTTTTCATCCAGATTCGGGTCCGTTGCGTAGAAAATGAAACCCATGTGCGCACCGTTCAGGTAATAACGGCGGCGAAATAGTGTAGCATCGCGGTTTAACAAGCTGCTTTGAATACTGCCCAAGTAATCGGGTAAACCATACACCTGTTGTTGTGGGTCATACTGAGGTATGAAAACCACATCCTTTGCTTTGAATACCTTTTGCTTGTTATTGCTAAGGAGCTGGACAAAATCGCCGTTTCTGCGCTTTCGCATGTGTACCATTGGCAATGGGTGTAAACCAATCACCTTTTTCCAGTGATTTCGAAGTTTAACAAACGCCGCCATCCCTAAACCGAAGTAATCCCACGTTGCGTTATTCATTAAGAACATGGACATCGCCCCACCTTGTGAGAAACGTCCGGCAACATAGTTTGCTCGTGCTTTGAGTAATGAGCCGTGATAGCCATTGGCATTGGCAATATCAGCCAAGCCTTTGAGTGAGATTGGTGTTTCCCAGTAGTCTTCCATATCGTTGTAGACCAACTCACAATAGCGGGTCATCCAACTGTTGGTATCAACAGGTTCGGGAGTCGGGTCGAAACTGTATACCGATTTTGCTTCGGTTGGCGTATCTGCCGTTTCGGTTTGAATCATTTGCTCTGTCATGCTGCTAATTGCCCTTGTTCTGCGGAGAATGACCAACGCGATTTGCGTTTAGTACTGTGGTCGAGAGGTTCGTTAATGAGTGCGTGAGACAATGCCCAGAAGTCATCGGCATGACCAACCAACTCGCTTCGGTCTGCTTTGAACGTCATCATGTTGCCGCTGTTGGTCGATGTGCGTTTGATTGCCATAAATGACATGGCGGTTTCTTTCATGTTTGCGTCAAACTGCAAACGGTTACCGTCAATCACATCAATCATCTTCATCACCAAGCGGTTTTTGTTTTCGTTGGAATAATGAATGGCCACGGTTTCGCGTGGGTGCTTGTTGTACAGTAGGTCGTAAACACCTGCACCAATGCCTGTGATATCAATCCCGAGGTAAGTCACATTGAAGCGTTTGAAGACTTTGCTGATCTCATTGGCTTGATGTTGGAAGCTCAAACCACGCCAATTGTGTTTTTCCAGTATGCGGAATTTCTCCACGGCAACGATTGGTGGAGCGACGACCATCAACACGGCATTGTCTCGGGTTCGTGATGGGTCATACCCTAGCCATACCTCACGGTTACCAAATGGTCGCGCTTTCTTGACGTCGTAGTCTTGCCAAATAGAGGCATCCACCATGCACTTTTGAATCTTGTTGAATTCAAAGATGGAGCTGGCACCATCGACGAAAACACACATGAAGAGGTTGTTGAAGTCGGTTTCACTGTACTCTTCGCGCAGTTCGTCAATATCAAACAAGTCACAACCACCTGCGGCGGCATCTTCAATGGTGACTACGTAACGCCATTGTTTATCGGGACATAAACGACCACCCTTGCGGTAATCTTCGAATGTCGGGAACTCGATATTCTTGCGTGTGTCTTTACCCTCACGCCATTTGTCACCCGTCCAGAATGGATAAGCGGGGTGCATTTTGGTGGATGGTGTAGAGAAGTAGGTTTTGCGCCACTTCTTATGTGTCGCCATTGCCGATGCAACTTTGTTCAGATCGTCAAACTTACCAATCCAAAAGTACTCATCGACATAAACGTGACCGTGGTAACTCTGCGCCGTTTTGCCGTTGGTCGAAAGGAAGTGAAGTTCAGCCCCGTTCGATAAGGTGATCGGGTTGCCTTGCAGTTCAAGGTTTAAGAACTCCTTGGCTAGCGAGATGATATAACGACGAAATACCTCTGCTTGTGCGCGAGAAGCGGATAAGAAGATTTGGTTGTCACCAGTAAGGATGGCGTTTTCTAGCGCTTCACCACTGAAATAGTAAGTGGCACCAACTTGGCGAGATTTAAGGATGTTACGAATACGCTGATGCAGGTTGTTACGCATAACCACCTGGTATTCAAACAAAGAGTCATGCCAAAGCTTGAAACACTCTTCGGTGATCTCGCTGACATCATTCTTTCCTTTCTTCTTCGACTTACCAGGGCTGCTATTGCTGTTTGAATCGTCTTTAGCTTGTTTGGCGTTGTTGCCTTTTTCAGACGGATTGGCGGCAGGTTTTGGCGTTTCAGAGGCGCGGAGTTTCTTAAGTTTGACGTGATGGTCAATCAGCCGATCGAGCATATCCAATTGCGGTTTGCTTGGGTTTTCAATCTCAAGCAAGGTTTGGATACGATTCGCGATAGCTTCATCAATCGTTTGTTCACGCAGCATATCACGCCAACCAAACTTATCCGCCCAATAGTAGATGATGCGATCGTTATTGAGGTTCAGTTCGTCGGCGATTTCACGTGGCGTCCATGCCTTCAAATAGAGGGCGCGGGCGGCTTGTCTGATTTCGGGAGAATATGCCATAAGCGAATGATACGCCCCGAAAACACCTTGATTCGCCTACAAAAATTCCTTCCTTTTCCAGTTTTTCAAATATCCGAATTCACCCGAACACAAGTTGCTGAAAGCCTAAAAACTTGGGCGTATTGTTGCGGCATCTAAAGGCAACTTCGCATTAACCAGTAAGAGTGTTACCACATGCCAAAAACCAGTGATTGGGTAGTGGTTGCCACAGAAGGCAACACAGTAGACGGAAGAAAAATTGCCGCATCTTGGATTAAAGATATGGCGGAGCAGTATTCGAAAGAAGAATACACAGCTTTAATTTGGCCGGAACACTACCGCAGTGATTGGACACAATACAAAGGCAAGAACTGGGGCATTGTTGAAGAGCTAAAAGCAGAAGAGAAAGACGGCAAACTTCGCCTGTTCGCCAAGCTGACACCTAACCAATTCTTGCTAGAAGCAAACAAGGAAGGTCAGAAGCTATTCACTTCTATCGAACCAAATCCCGACTACAAGGGTGAGGGGCGTTGTTATCTTGAAGGTCTAGCTGTGACTGACTCCCCAGCCTCTACAGGTACAACGCTACTCAAATTCTCACGCTCTAGTAATGGGCAAGAAACGACTTTGGAATCTGACGCATTAGAAGAGGTCGATTTTTCTCAGTGCTTAACACGTTTCGAGCGTTTCTACTCGTTTTGTAACCACATCTTTAGTTCTGAGCATGAGCCAGAACAATCAGTAACACCTCAACCAGAGGATGAAGAACCAATGAACAAAGAGCAGTTCGCCAAAGTGATGTCGGCAATTGAAGGCATCGGTAACAAGCAAAATGAACTTGAAGAGAAGTTCAACACGTTTGGTAAAAATACGCCCGAAGCGCCAGAAGATGACGAAAGCAACCCAAAGCCGGAAGGTTTAACACCGGAGCAGTTTTCGACACTAACTGAGCAACTTGAAGGCATTGCGACTAAGCAAGGTGAGTTGGAAGAGAAGTTCAACCAACTGAGCCAGGAAGTACCAGACCAACGTCCTGATCCTGCGCCTGCGGGTGACGATTACATGCCTGTTTAATCACAGGCGCTTGAAAAACTAACCAGGAGCATCGCGTAATGTCGCAGATTCTTACTCAATCAGCTCGCGAGAATATGGACCACTTCGCTCAGAAATTAGCGAAAAGCTATGGCGTTACAAGCGTCGAGCAGTTGTTCAACGTTTCGCCACAGCTAGAAACCAAACTCCGTGCAGCGATTTCCGAGTCTGCCGAGTTTCTAAAAATGATCACTGTTACCACCGTTGACCAAATCGAAGGTCAAGTGGTTGATGTGGGTGTGAGCGGTTTGTATACGGGTCGTAAGGCTGGCGGTCGCTTCCAAAAACAAATCGGTGTTGGCGGTCACAAGTTCAAACTAGCAGAAACCGACTCATGTGCAGCTATCACGTGGGCAATGCTATGTCAGTGGGCAAACCAAGGCGGTCGTGATCTGTTTATGAAGCTGGTATCGCAGTTCTCTAACCAAATGTATGCGCTAGACATTATGCGTATTGGTTGGAACGGTGTGTCTGCCGAAGCAACAACTGACCCAGAAGCTAACCCACTAGGCCAAGATGTTAACGAAGGTTGGTATCACTTTGTGAAGACTCGTAAAGCAGCTCAAATCGTTGATGTTGATGTGTATTTCGATGCAAACGGCGATTACAAAACACTGGATGCGATGGCGTCTGACATCATTAACAACCAGATTCACCCAATGTATCGCAATGACCCTCGCTTAACGGTATTCGTTGGCTCTGGTTTGATTTCTGCTGCGCAATACAAACTGTATGACGCTGCTGATAAACCAAGTGAGCAAATCGCGGCGCAAAAAGTGGATAAAACGATAGCTGGTCGCCCAGCATACGTTCCACCATTTATGCCAGACAACGCAATGGTTGTGACGATTCCTGCAAACCTACAAGTGCTAACGCAGCACGGTACTGCGCAGCGTAAAGCGAAGCACGAAGAAGACCGTAAGCAGTATGAGAACTCATACTGGCGAATGGAAGGTTACGCAGTGGGTGTGTTGGAGGCGTTCGCCGCTTACAACCCAGAAAAAGTCCACATTGGTCCTAAACCTGCTGCATAGAAGGTAAAGCATGAACTTATCCCCTGCAATGCGCCATAAGTTGGCGATGGCTGAAAAGCAAAACACAGTGGCAATCGCTGCCACTGTGCCAAGCCCAGACAGTTTGCACTTGCGCTTAATCGAGTTTGAGCAAGACAAACTTAAGTTGAAAGACTTCGTTCAGATTTCGGAAAAGGTCAACTACAAGCGTGACGTACTGATCCCGAAATACAAAGAAGTCGCAGAGAAGTACTTGGCGGCAGGGGAAAGTTATCAAAACCCAATTTTCACGGATTTGATTATTTGGCTGTTTGATACCAAAGACCTTGAAACCGCGATTGATTGGCTGTTCAAAGCCATCGAGTTGGACTTGCCAACGCCGGAGAACTTCAAACGTTCTAGTTGGGCGGTGGTATGTGGTGACTTTGTCCTCGAATGGGCAGAAAGACAACTACCTAATGGACACTCGATTGAGCCGTACTTCTCTCAAGTGTTCGAGAAAATCGACAAAGAGTGGAAGTTGCCAGAGAAGCTTGAAGCCAAATGGTACAAGTTTGCGGGTTACGGGTTGCTGCTTAATGAAAAAGGTGATCCACAACCAAGCCAAATCGGTGATTCAGAGCAATTAGAGAAGGCGAAAAAGCTGCTCGAAATTGCCCATGAAAAGCACGACAAAATTGGTGTTCAAACCAAAATCAAGCAAATCGAGATGCGACTTAACGCACTCGCAGAAGGCAAAAATTTATAGCGTTTGTCTATAGACAGACTCCTACGCCACCGCACCTCGGCTGGCGAGGTTGGAATAACCTGCGTGGTTCATTCTAAACCGTCGACCCAGTGGCTAGAGGTGCCCTAATTCAGAAAGAGCTAAGGAAACGTTATGAGTTTTGGCGGCAAAGTTAACAGCGCACCAAATACCACCATACAAGGTGAAGGTTGGGTGGATTTATCCACCGATGAGTTCCGCAAGCTGCGCCGCATTCCTCATACGTTCGATAACGATTCATTGGCTTATGCGGTGTCCATCGCCGCGCTAAACATCCAAGGTCGATTGGATAGCCTGATCGAAAACGGCGAAATACCGACATTCAGTGGAGCTAAAGCCCTGCTGTACAAGCGAGCGGTTTACGGTCGTGCACACGCTGAGTTGATTAAAGAGTTCGCCACGCAAGACCGCCGCAAAGAAGGCGAAAGCGTGGCAACGGATGAACCGGAACAAGAGGCACGTTTTCTCGCACAAAGCACTCGTGATGTACGTGAGTTACTTGGGCTGAGTTCTAACGGGATTGAATCACTATGAGCGATACCACTTACAACAAAACCAAGCTTGAACACCTAACGGATTACATCGTTAGCCACCTCAATTCAAGCGTACTTGATAACAAGATAGAAGCTTGGCAAGAGAGGGCTGCAATTGTTGTAGATGGTGAAGACCGAGGCAATGGCGGTCACATCGCCGCTTATTGGCGATATGAAGCAATCATCTCGATTGAAGAGTTTCCTCACCGCTTGTTAGACCCTCGAAACGTGTTCGCGTTGCTTGCGTGTTGGCTCGCTGACTATGACAGAGAAAGGGATATTCACGAACTGGATGATCCTGAAATCACAGTAGATGTGATTAACGAAGAAAGCGCAGATGTTCTGATCGAAATCGAAATGATGGAACCCATCGAAATGATTCCTGATGAGCAAGGTTTGATTACTTGGCGCAACAAAAAGTATCGAGTTCAAGCTGTGCCAATTGATGTGGCTGAAGAGTACGAGCTGAGCAATGAGAATTGAAGTTGTCGGTGAAGATGCAATCAACGCTTCGAAAGCACTTGAAGCGCTGATGCTATCAAAGAAAAAACGCACTTGGATACTCAAAGACTTGGGGCGTTGGGAACGAAGAATGACGAGAAGTCGCCTTCGTCGCCAAAAAGACATCGACAACATCAAATTTGAGCAGCGGAAAAAAGGTGAAGGTGCGGTTCTTACTTCGTTTCAAAACGGGATGGAGCCTTATGTTCTGCATGATTCGACCGTGCTCGATTTGACTTGGGACATAAAGAAAAAAGCGAGAAAAGCCAGTGTTCATCAACAAGGTATGACACAGACCGTTACCGCAAGAGAACACATCAAAGAACAGACTAAGCGCCGAGGTGAGCCTGATTACGGTGCGCCTTGCACGAAAAAGCAAGCAATTGCGCTAAGGCGTCTTGGTTATCGAGTGAGGCGTAAAGACGGTAAAGGGTGGAATAAACCGAGTGTTAGAAACCTTGAGAAGCGTCTTACGTTGGGGCAAGCAGGACTCATTATTCGAATGATGAGAACGGGTAAGAGTAAAGGTAAGCAGTCTTGGAAGGTGAAAACTCCTCAGCGTCAAATGTTGGGAACTAAAGCCGTCAAAGTGCGAGAAAAGCTTATCAAAAACATCGAAAAAGCGCGTGTGAAGAAATAACCACGACAGAGGACATAACCAATGGCAACCGGAAAGGTAGAGGTTAACAACCTCAATTTAGGACAAGGCGGCATCCCAGAGATTGAACGCCATGTGCTTTTCATTGGGCGCACTGATAAAGCCGAACTGCAAGGCAAAGTGACCCGCATCAATAACATGACCAACCTTGACGAAGTCGTTGCGGACGATGCACTTGGTCAAAACGTGAAAGCGGCCCAAATCAACGGTAAGCAAAACTGGACTGGTGCGATTGTTGGCTTAGCGGCTGACGATACTTGGCAAGCTGCCGTGGACTTAGCAAACCTGACCGATTCGTTCGAAGGTATTGCCATCTGTGACCCAGTTACGGATAAAACTCAGTTCACTGATATGCAATCCAAAGCCACAGAGCTGACAAGCAAACTAGGTCGTTGGGTGTTCTTCCTTGCTGCGTGTCCGGGCATTGTTGCAGAAGGTGAAGGCGCGCAAACGTGGGCAGAGTATGAAACCACCATGATCACCTTGGTGAAAGATGTTGCTGCAAACTTGGTGACTCCGGTTCCTCAACTCAACGGTAACAACGTTGGTGTGCTTGCTGGTCGACTTTGTGACCGCAGCGTAACGGTTGCTGATAGCCCAATGCGTGTGGCGACTGGCAGTGTGCTTGATTTGGGTGACATGCCCACGGACAGCGCAGGCAAAGCCCTAGAAATGAGCACTATTGGCACGTTAGCCGAAGCACGTTACTCACTGCCGCAATGGTATGCCGATCTAGAAGGTATTTATTGGACAGACGCCACCACGCTAGAAGCAAAAGGCGGCGATTATCAATACCTCGAATACGTTCGCCCAGTTCACAAACTCAACCGTTGTGTGCGCATTAAGGCGATTCGTCGTATTGCTGACCGAATCCTTAACTCGACGCCTGCAAGCATTGAGTTGAACCGCACCTATTTCCGCACGGATATGCGTGAAATGTCCAAAGGTACAGAGATCGCGGGTATCACCTTCCCTGGTGAAATCATGAAGCCACGAGACGAAGACGTCACCATCCAGTGGATGACCAAAACCAAAGTGGTGATCGGTTTGATGGTTCGCCCTCACAACTGCCCGAAACACATTGTCGTCAACATCGCGTTAGACCTAAGCAACGCAGCAGATACGGAGGCGTAATCCATGAGCATGCGTATTTCTGGCAAGAACATGCATTTCTCTTTGGGTGATTACAAGCTCAAAGCAAACAAGGTGACGTTGTCCATCACGGACAACTCAGCGGTAAACAAAACGGGCGGTGTGCCTGATGGCTATGTCGATGGGGATGTAGAAGCCAGTGGTGAAATGGAGCTGACAACGCAGCAGTTCAACCAGTTGGGCAAAGCAGCAAAAAAAGCCGGTTCTTGGCGCGGCCTTCCTGCCTTTGATGGTCTGTTCTACGGAAAGATTGATAAAGACGAATTGAAGGTGGAAGCGTTCGGCTGTCGCATCAAGATTTCTGACCTGCTTGATATCGACACCAACGGTGGCAGCGCGTTGCTTCACAAACTGCCTTTTGACGTGACCAGTTCTGATTTTGTCCATATCAACGGTACTCCTTACCTACGAGAAGACGAAACCGAAGACCTAACGAACTAAGCAGGGGGAACGATGGCAGATGTTATCGACCATGCCTGCGGCCTTGAAGCCAAATTCACTGAAATGGCGCTTGCCAACCAATTGGCAGGGGCGAAGCGAATTGAACAACGGGAAAGCGCACATGAATGCGGCGAATGTGGCGACCCAATCCCAGAAGAACGCCGCCAAAAAGTACCAGGTTGCAAGTACTGCACCCAGTGTCAAAGCGAATTGGAGCGAATGAAACGATGAACTTAGCGAAGCTCTTTATTGAGCACATCATCAAACCAGTCCTTGACCATCTGGATATGGCATCCGGTGGTAAAGGCAAACTCAATACTCAAGCAGCAATCAATCTGATCTTGATGATTATTGCTCATGAGTCTGGAAAGTTTACTTACTCAAAACAAGTCCGTGGTCCAGCGTTAGGTTTCACCCAAATGGAGCCAGCAACGTTCAATTGGCTTATTGAGTGGCTCGGAAAAGGTCGACCGCATTTGCTCGATGCATTGGAGATGTTTGCACCAATTGACGGCTTAGATGCGCGTTACATGGTGATCTCACCTCAGTTTGCGGTAGCGGCGGCGCGGCTTAACTTGATTCGATTCCCAGAAGTGCTACCCGATGCCGATGACCTAGAAGGTTTAGCGCGGTACGCGAAGAAGTACTGGAACACAAGTGCAGGTAAAGCAACGGAACAAGATTACCTGTTGGCATATCAATCCTTGATCGGAGAAGCAGCATGAATTTCTTTGTTGGCATTGTGGGCAAAACCCTACTCGAAGTGTTGAAAGGCCTCGTCTTTCAAATCAGTTGGACAATCATCCTTGAACGCTTCGCAACTCGACTTGTGGTGTGGGGCTTGGAAACCTTGAAAGGTCTAAGCACGAACGATGTTCTTCAAGACACGGTTGACGACATTATCGCGGCGCTACAAGGCAAGCGCTTGAAAGAAGTCCCTCAGAAGGAATAGCAATGGATTCATCATGGGTATCGGCGATTGTGGCAACCGTTGCATTGTTTATCGCCATCATCAATGTGGTTTTCGGCAGAACGGATAAAGGGCAAAGCACCTCACAAGACCATGACCGTCGTATCCATGCCAATGAGCTAGCCACTGAGCGACTGCGTGGCGATGTCGCAGAAAAGTACGCCACAAAGCACGAACTACGCGAAGCCGTAGACGACATTAAAGAATCTATGGACGGTCGATTCGACCGCCTAGAAGCCAAGTTAGATAAGAAAGAGCGAGAAGCAGCATGAAAACAATCGTTTTAACCATCGGTGATGATCTAGAACTTCACTTTGCACCAACAGAAGCGGAATACAGCGACTACATGAGTGAAGTTGCTAAAGGCGAAATCGTTAACTCTGCTCACAACTTCCTGATGAATACGGTAACGGACGAAAGCAAAGATGCCTTCCGTAACCTAACCAAAGGTAACCCAGGTGCAGCACTTCAAATCGTTGGGGAAGTTCTGAAGGAATACACGCCGAAGCTGCAAATTAAAGTAAAAAAATAGACGCCCTTGTTCGGGCTATGGATTCCAACGAGCTCGAACAAATGCTTGCTTGGCGACGCAAGTGGTTGCCAAGCGAGACAGACAGCGAAGAGAACCTAGCAAGGGCGATTTGGTTAGAACAGCAGTATTGGAAAAACATGCAAGTCGCCACAGCAAATGGCGTAGCAAGAGCATTTAGCGGTTAGCTTTATTGGGCAAAAGGAAACATCAATGTTACCAGAAGCACTCAGATTCACCGTTGGACTTGTTGACCAGATTTCTAAACCTCTGGGCAACATTCAACGCAACTTGACCGATGTGGCTAACACGTATCGTGATGGCACTCATACCATGGTTGCAGGTGCGGCAGGGGTAGCAGGTGCAGGTTTTGCCCTACAAAGTGCATTGATGCCAGCCATTGAAATGGACCGCGCACTCGGTGAGGTGAAATCACTCGGTGTGGCTGATGAGCAGCTAAAAATGCTCTCAACTACTGCGATGGAATTTGCAACCGAATATGGCAAGTCAGCAGTCGAGTTCGTTTCGGCTTCCTATGATATTCAGTCTGCGATCGCAGGATTAGCTGGCAATGAGCTATCTGAGTTTACCAAAGCGTCTGGTGTGCTTGCAGCAGCGACTAAAGCCGACACCGCAACGATTACCAACTACGTTGGAACCATGTACGGCATTTTCCAAAATACTGCCAATCAAATGGGTAAGGCTGACTGGGTAAATATGCTCGGTGGGCAAACCGCTAAAGCCGTTCAAATGTTTAAGACAACAGGTGACCAAATGTCTGCCGCCTTTACCTCAGTAGGTGCGGCGGCAACTTCGGTTGGTGTTGGTATGACTGAACAAATGGCGATTCTAGGTGCGCTTCAATCCACAATGAGTGGCAGTGAGGCGGGTACTAAATATCGGGCTTTCTTAGCCGGTGCTGCAAAAGCGCAAGATACGCTGAATATGTCTTTTACTGACTCGCAAGGACAGCTACTTCCTATCGTCGATATCTTGGAGCAAATCAAAGGAAGATATGGTGACACGGTATCTGTTGCGGAAGCCGCAGAGCTGAGTAAAGCCTTTGGGACGCAAGAAGCCACGGCAATGATTCAATTGCTGATCCAAAACACGGATGGTCTAGCGACTTCTATCGACGCACTAGGTCAGGTGAAAGGACTTGATGTCGCTGAGCAAATGGCGGGAGCAATGACAGACCAATGGGAACGACTTGAGCAAGGTTTATTCTCTGTTCGTGCTGCCTTTGGTGCTGCGCTGCTACCTGCATTACTTCCCATCGTTGGCGCTTTAGCTGATGGTGCTTCCGTTGTGATTGAGTGGACTCAATTGTTCCCGAATATCACCAAGATGATCGGTTACGCAGGATTGATGCTGCTTAGCTTTGTAGCTATCAATGGTTTGGTGACTATGGCTGTAGGCATAGCAAGGCAGGCGATGGCATCTTACGCGATAGTCACTAAAGGTTACGGTTTGGCGGTCGCGGGTGTGAACAGTATTTTGAAAGCGTTCAAAGTGGCAATGTTGGCAGCAAACATCGCAATGATGGCGAACCCAATCGGTTTAGTGGTTGGTGCCGTTGTCGCAGCCATCGCCGCAGTGGGCGCCTTGATTTACTACTGGGATGATCTAAAAGCATCGTTCGGCGACACAACATGGTTCCAAATCATCGAAAGTGCGCTTGCTCTTATCATGCTGCCATTCCAAACCCTATTCCAGTTCCTGAAAGCTGGTTGGCAATGGGTAATGAGCGGTTTTACCGACACGAGCGGTTTTGCCTTCATCGGTGACATGGCGAACTCAATGAAAGACATGTTTGCAGGTGTGTTCAATTGGATTACTGAAAGCCTTGCGGGTATTTGGGAGTCGGTAAAAGGGCTTGTTGATTGGATACCGGGTCTTGGCAGTGACGAAGACCTACAAGTGAAATCGTCCTCAATGAATAACGCTTCGCCACGTCTTCAAGTTCAACCAGGTGGCGCGGCGAAGAACATCGCCAATTATCAGACGAGCTCAACCAACTACGGCGGTGTGTCGATTTATCCAACTTACATGAGTAGCCCACAAGACATGGCGACTGAATTAGAGATGGCGGCAGGCTAATGGCGGAATACAAGTACCAAGATATTTTGATTGAGAACGGTGACGTGGTGCTCGATGCAGGTCGAAACCCTATTTTGATTCAAGACCGAGCGGTGATCGCCCAAGACATCAAACACGCCATCATTGAGAGCAACTTAGCGGTGGATTTAATCGCTGAGCGAAGCCCATCAAAGAAAGCAGATATTCGCACCAAGTTGGAGTTGCTCGTTGAAGAGGACGTTCGACTGGTACCAGGTACCGTGCGTTTGGAAGAACCAACCGAAGGCACGATTTACGTGTTCGCAACCACCATTGATTTTGGTGACATGCAATTTGAAATAGTGAACAACGGAGAGCGTTAATGACTGATATTCCAAAACCAGATTATTCCGAACTGGTAAAGCAATCCGGTATTCCAACCGATCAAGCCGGTTGGAAGAAGGTGCTCAAGGAAGAGATGAACAAAGAAGAATGCATCATTTCTAACGACTCGCCGTTCTCTCCTTTCTGGCGCCTCATAGAATCAACAGTGGTTAGCGTGACTCTGTGGCTGATTAACACTCTGTTGGTTGGCTATGTTCTACCAAACATGTTTGTCGCAACGGCGGTTGACCAATGGCTCGACCTGTTGGCATGGCAGTGCAAACTCACTCGAAAAGGCGCGACAAAAGCCAAAGGCATGATCGCGTTTCAGCGTTCAGCGTCGAAAGGCCCTGCTCTGGTTATTCCGAAAGATACTTGGATTCAGACCGAACCAATTAACGGCACCATCTACCGTGTGAAAGTGCTTGCTGATACCACGATGCCAGAAAACGAAACCATGGTAATGGCAGAGGTAGAAGCCGAAAACGAAGGCGCAGGCTACAACCTAGGCGAAGGTTATTACCACATTTTGCCAACGGCGATACCGGGCATTGGTGCGGTGACCAACCCTGCAGAATGGTTGAACGAGGCGGGTTCAGATAAAGAAAGCAATGATGAACTGCGTTTACGTGTTCGCAACCAATGGAGCGCGGTTGCACGATGGCATATTGACGCGGCTTACCGTTCGCTACTTACCAGTCGCGCAGGCATCAACGACGACAACGTGTATTTTGAGCATAACGCCCCACGTGGTCCGGGTACCGCCAACGCGTTAATTCTTCTCGATACGGGTGAGCCTTCATCCGACATGCTTGCCGATTTGAATGAGTACATTCGCATTGAAGGGCAACACGGTCACGGTGATGACCTGCAAGTTCTAGCGATGCCAGAAACCACTCACGATATTAGTTGCCGAGTTTGGCCGCAGCGTTCTTTGACGATGGAAGACCGCGAAGCGTTACGAGTGAAGGTGGAGCAATTCATCGGAGCAGCATTCCGACAAAACACGGACTACTCGCCAACGGTGACCAATCCGGTGCTTCGATTCAGCTTCTCGCGCTTAGGACAAGAGTTACACGCCCAGTTCTCAGAGATTGAATCACTCGAATTTGATAACGCTGACATCATCAACAATCTGACCGTGCCGCGCATTAATACGTTGGAGGTGTCGATTGAACATTCCTGAGATAAAGCTGCGTTACTGGATGGGTAGAGGCGAGCTGGCAAAGTTCGCCCGAGCCATGCGCAACTATTGGGGACATGTAAAGGCGGCATTCGAAATGCCACTGCAACAACATGACCCACTCACCGCACCAATGGCACTGGTGAATATCCTTGCTTGGCAACGTGAGATTGAACGACTAGGGCAAGAGCCGGAAGAGTTATTTCGGATCCGTGTGGCGCATGCCTACGGCTTTGCGCGTGATGCGGGTTCGATTGCAGGTTGGGAAGACATGTTCGCCAAGTTGGGCTATCCGCATATTGGACAAGACGAACGTTTAGTCAATGTGCCTTGGGATGTAATCAGCTTAAAAATCAGAGACGGCGATTTAACCAACGTTCCTAAGCTGCTAGATACAGTAATCAGACAGTACGGCAGAACCTGCCGTCGTTATCAATACACCAGTTATGTAGAAATGCCTTTGGCAGCGCGAAGCAAGAACGTAGAAGCGCAGTATTCAACATCACACATCAAAACTCGACTAAACGTTGGCATGCTTCCAAATGTGCTCAACGTTGATTGCGAATATTACCAAGCCACAGTGAAAGGGTAAGGAATTTTAAAATGGCAAACAGCACCGATAAGTCAATTTTAACCGCCGCAGGTAAAGCACTGTTGGCACAGCTCAACGCAGAAGAAAAAGCACTTGTGATCGACAAGATGATTTTCGCCAATGTGCCGAATCGTCCAGAGTACCCACAACCAGATGATGTGGTACCAACTGACCACATCGTTCACCAAGAACAAGTGGAGCAGCGCGGTCGCCTTTCTGCAGACTCGGTAATTTACAGCACTACTTTGACCAGTGATGTTGGTCCGTTCGATTTCAACTGGACAGGCGCATACTGTTCCGAATATGGCGTGTTGGTGACCATTGACCACCATGCACTCACACCAAAGACAGCAGATGAACCAGGTGTCGCAGGTAATACACTAGTGCGTTCGGTTGTTCTTGAATACAAGGACATTGCCGAGATCACCAATATCACCGTGGATGCATCAACATGGCAATACGATTCTAGAAAGCGTCTTGAAAAAATGGATGTCGACTCTGCACAAGCAATCGTTGATCAAAATGGTAAAGATTGGTTTATTGATAGCTCCTTTCAAGTCATTCCGAATGGCGGTTCATTCAATATCAAAAATGGTGTTGGGTACGTATCAGGGCTTCGAGTATCAATGGAATTTGATAGAAATATTCAAGTTTCTAGCAAACCATCATATGTATACATTGATGCATACCGTGGCGGGGCTCCAACCGGAGAGCAAGTCGTATCATTCGAGTTTTTCATTTCCTCCCAAGAAAAGGATGATTATGTCGATAAATCAACAGGAAAAGAGATTAAACACTACCTGTGTAAAATTGCGAAAGTGCATGAAGATGGGACTGTAAGCGATCTTAGACCTGAGCAAAGTAAAGCAGATAAAAATTGGACAACGAGCACTTTTCCAAGAGTGATTAGTGATGTTATATCCCTCAAAGCTTACTCCGGTCTTGTGGATGGACAACAAATTGAATTATTAGGCTACTACGAGGAAGGCGATGGCGGCGGTGGTTCTTTGATTTGGAGCTCAGATATAGATATACCTACCGACAATGCGATTGTTTTTGAGGCTGAAGGTGGGGCTTGGGTTCGCCGCAATAAGACAATTACTCCAGTACAAGCAGGGTGGAAAGCGGATAAAAATGGCCCTCAAAGAATTAGAGAGTTACTGAATCTTGGGGTTTCATTTGCTAAGCCTAGTCGTCTGACTTCTCTGCAAGGTCAAGCGGCAAGGTGGGCAGCAGGTTTAAAAGCGCCAATTGGATTTTATGGAGATTCAACCACCGATGGGAGGATTACAACAATTGACGGTATCAATTTGGCAACCAAGTGGAATATTGATCGTCTAGTAAGTAATGCTGTGCCTGATGGTTTAGTGTATGACCATGATGATCGAGAAGTACCGAATGCTTACCCTAATATAATGCAGAGAATGCTGAGAGAGTTTCATAATAATACGTTGATTCGTGTATACAATGCGGGATATCGCGGTAAGCAAGCTCAAGATGGTTGGGCCGTTAATAATGTTCACAATGCTGTATACGGAAACAAAACGTATTCGGATGTAGAATGGATCGGGATTATGTTTGGTTTAAACGATTCAAATGCTTCGAGCGACCCTAAGCTACTTGAGCGTAGAACATATATAGAAAACCAAGCATTGATTATTGACGCCTTTGCTCGCGGTGTTCAACCTGCTTTGATGTCGTGCCCTCCAAGCAATAATACCGCAACATCTGGCGACTATGGAAACAACAATGAAGTAAATGAACTCGTAGACCAAGTAAAGAGAAGGCTTGCAAACGAGTATGGTATTGAGTTTATTGATGTGAACAAAGCAATTAAGCATTGGATTTACAACAATGGAGACAAGATTGCATTTGCTGAAGCATCAAGCGATGGTTTGCACCTAAACGACATTGGTCATTTAAAAAAAGCAGAGTTTCTGTTTAAAACTGCGGAGCAGGATAACGTTCCAAGTCTAGTTAACGAAAGGCATTGCTTTGACGTCGTGCATTCTGCGATGCGTTACGCCTTGAGTCGCAATGATATAAGCTCAGGAGAGCCACTGCGTGGTGCGAATAAACTATATCAAAACGGGGTAATACAACAAAATGACATTGAGAAGGTACTAGGAAAAAATGTTGTCGACCTTTGGGTTTGGAATGAATGCCGAGATCATTCTCTAGTTTATCGTGCATATAAAAGTAACGCTGTAGCTTTTGGCGAAGCAAATAGAGAAGACCTATTACACGTAGTGTTAGAATCTCAGCTGTTTACCGCGGAAGACTTTCATAAAACAACGATTTTTAATTCTCCAACACCTGAAAGTATCGGTTATGTTGGGTCAGGACGAGCGGACTTTCCATGTTTTGTTGGCAAACTAAAATATGGATTAAATCGCATTCGAATCTATGTCCCAAGTACAGCAGGCAATCTTTTCTCTAGCGGCGTCGTTCAAACATATCTAACGGTTGGGTGGTTCGACTTTATATCTAATCGTCAAGAAAATCGTTATCCGGTGATGCATTATAATTACGGGTTTACTTATATGGATAGAGCGCATTGGCGTGACGTTATCGCCGGTAGAGGTCGTGTAGTCCATCCGCCTATTAGCTCAAATACGCCGAATTCCTTTGTAAGAAATATCACTTCTCCTTCACTTGAGGGATACAATTCATATTCGTTAAGTCAACCCGGTGATGTAGTTGAATTTCGGTTTGAAGCAAATTTTCCATCAGGAACTGGTGTGGTTTTGAGTTGGAATAAGTGTGACGACTACGGTATATACCCTGATGGATACGATAAGAACAGTATGTATTCCTCTGGTGGGATCTTTATGTTCTATGCAAATATATCGGAAACACCACTTGTAAGGTTTGCTTATCTTAATCCAGAAAATGAAGGTGTCCCAAGTATCCCCCTATTTGAAACAGGTGTAGATATTTCCGAAATCCAAAATAAAACACTGATAGTACGAATGCAGTTGCTTGATACATATCAGATTCACGTAACGTTGCTGACCGCAGATTTAACACAACTGTTTGAAGGCACTATAACCGACCAAAATGTTCTGGGTGAGATAGCCACTGCGTATTGTGGGGGATCTTTTAGCAATGGCTCGTCAGCTAAAGGCACGTTCGAGTTGGAATACCTTCAATTGCGCGAGTATCGAGTTTGAGTATGCTAACCCTAAACGGCATTCAAATCTCACTAAAGAACCTGCGCATTAGCGTTCGCCAACAACTCGCCGGACAGGATATGTCCGGTCAGTCCTCGGCGACCGACCAAGCGGAAACAGGTAACAAGGGAAAAGTGTTGGCTGTGAGTGGTATTATCCCTTTCAGTAAACCAGAGATATTGAGCAACCTTTTCAATATGGCAGGTGGGCAGCAAGAAAGCGCCCGCCAAATCTACCGTATTAGTAACAAAACCGCGTCGACGCTCAAAGTTCGTGAGGTGAAGTTTCAAGGCACTATTCGAGCCGATGAACAAGAAAGCCTGAGACAATGGAGCGTCGCGTTTGAATTGGTAGAATATCTTTCGGTACCGGAACGAGTTGAGCAACGTCAACAAGACCAGCCTGCAACACAGCAGCAAGTCCAAGGGGTAACCACTCCGGTTGAAGCTGGACAGAGTGAAGACGTGCCACCGGACACAAGCATTGAGTTAACAGGTGTAATGAAAGTGCTCAAGTTAATTGATGATGCTTTGTCTTAAAGGTGACTTATGACGATAAACAACAAATTCACGTGTCGTGCTTATATCGGTAGTCAAAAGGTAAAGACGAAAGACCACCGTGTTCTTTTTGATGTGAACACGCCAGCTCGTTGCTCCATCAAGGTGGAAGGTTCACCGAAAGTGAATACTATCGTTGCGGTCGATATCGGTTGGGGTGACAACATATCGCGTGTCTTTCTTGGGTATGTAGAGAGAGTCCAACCTGCAGAAAAAGGATGGTCAGAATTGTTTTGCCGCGAACTAGCGGCATTACTTTTCAAGCCACTCGATGTCACGCTAAGGCACCCAACCTTGATGCAACTGCTCAGTGATGTAACCAACAAAACGGGGTTGCAGTTCGTGGTACCAGAAGCAGCCTACAGCAAAACATCAATCCCTTGCTTTTACAGTGACGGTAATGGTTACCGTGTCATGGATGAATTGGCGCAAGCTTTTAGCATTGATGACTTGTTTTGGCAGCAACAAGGCAATGGTCAGATTTACGTGGGAAGTTGGAAAGATTCATATTGGGCTGATAAGCCGGTTAACATCCCTGATAATTTAATGACCAACCGAACAGCGTCTAAATCAGTGAAAGTTCCTGCCATTCCTAAACTAAGACCCGGTGCGATAGTCAACGGTCACCGTTTAGTTGGCGTTGATTTTCAAGGAACAGAGGTAAAACTAACATGGATGTAAAAGCGATTCAGCGCATCATTTTTCGTTTGTTCCCAGAATTAACCGGACGATGGCATTTGCCACGATGGGGAAAGGTGGTTGCATTACCAGAGCTGCCAGAAGAGGGTGACATATCTGATCGCTTTTATCCTCACTACGCAGTGGATGTTCAACTGTTGGATGAAAGGGGCGTGGAGTTCAAGAACAAAGCACCACTCCAAGCGGTGCCATTACCGATACCAGGTGTTGGTGAGTATGCAGGAAGACTGGAACCACCTGCGATCGGTAGCATCGTAGAAATCGGTTTTATGTTCGGACAGCCAGACAAACCTTTTATCCGTTGTGTTCTTCCGCTTGGGTTCAAGTTACCTGGTATCAAAGAGGGTGAAAGCCGATACCAACAACGCCAAGGTGTTTATCAGTTAGTCGATAAAGCAGGCAACTTTGAACGTAAGACCGACAAAGACGAAATCATCGAATGCTTGAATAAACGGGTGCAAGTATTGGAAGACCAGATTGTTCAAATCAACAACAACCACACGGAAGTCGTCAAAAACCTAAAGTCCACGTCCGCAAAGAAAATCATTGAAGTCGCTGATCTCATCACCATGAACGGCGGCACTGGTGTTTGCACTGGGCAATCCATTTGCCCGTTCTCTGGCAAGAATCATGTTGATGTATCTAAAACAGTTAAGGCAGGTAAGTAACATGGCAATGAGTAAAGAGTCACTCAAACAGAAGTTAGAAAGCGAATTGGAAGCACAAGGCTTCGTCCTTACTGGTGAATTCGCGATGGCAGGCAAGATGGCAGAGGCGATTGCCAATGCTGTATATGATGAAATCACACAGAATGCCAAAGCAGATGTAACAAGCGGTAGTTCAAAAGGAAAGTACTCAATCATCTAGATAACGTTTTAGCCACACCAAAGCGCCCACAAAGGGCGCTTTTATTTTTGTCTGAACATCGAGCGCAATCCCAAACACCGAACGTTTGAGTGGCAACCAGAAACGCTGAGCCACGTAAACGAACCTTTCGGTGACGTAATCCGCACTCCTCCTCCCCACCTGCGACGTTTTCGGATCGCGTTTTTTACAGTTTTTAAATGTCGAAATTAAGGCACCAGAGAAAAGCACAGTGTACACGCTAAAGCCTTAGCAATAGCGCGCTTCGAGAAAATAAAAGACCTCTGAGAATCGCTTATAGAGTGTTTTTAAAAAATTTCAAAATTTGAAAAAAATTTCAGAGAATTGAGATTTAGATGATCTGAAAAGATCTCTTATCTATTTGTAAATTGTTGAAATATATAGGATTAGTATAGATTTTGTGATGATTTGTAATGATCTGTCGTTGAAATTGAAGATCAAAAAGAAATGCGCAGGAGCCTTTTTCCATAAGGGATGAAAGCGATTTTTGAAGATAAAACAGTTTTTCAATTTTCTAGACAGTATAATTTGACAACAAGACAGCAAATCAGTCAAAACTAACGCAAAAAATCCCCGTTTTCGTGGAGGTTGCATGGGAAGAACTAAGGCTCATAAATACATACCAGTACAGGCGGAGTTGGTAGAGTTCATCTGTCCGAGGCAAAGCCCTTTACCGGATAACTCGTTAACTTCGAAGCACAAACCAAGCAATTAACTTTCAACGTGTCGCCATTTTGCCGCCATTATTAATTTAATTTCATCTTAAGTTAATGAAAATTAAAGGATAAAATATAAAAGCAATATTAAAGCTGATTACTTTCATTATTTATCCTTTTGGGGGCGTACTTTTTTATGAATAGTATCATTGTGTAAGAGCACTGAAAATGAGTCTCGGTGAAAGGATTGAAACGCTCTGAGCTACTTTGCTTTTAATTTGTTTTCTAAGTCGTTTTGCACGATCTTTAAAGCGTTAAGCGCAACTTCTGGATCTATCTCATTGCTCTCAAGCAAATAGATTAAATCGACAGCCAGTTTGATCTCTTCAGGTGCGTCATCTAAAGGCGAGGTTGGTTGATCAGCCATTATTGATGTTTTTCCCTATGTGTAATTTGGTTCTCTAGCTTAAGAAGTGCTGCTTCACAACGCGCTAAACGTTGCTCGGTTGCTAGTAATACTTTTTGAGCGTCGGCACGCATAAAACTCGGAGCGCTTTCGACAGCACGTTCTTTTTCTAACACCATCTCGCGCAAGCGTCTTGCCCACTCTTGGTGTTGAGCGAGTTCCTGATAAAGCACGTTGATAGGCTTGCGGAAATAGCTGCTATGTTTGATTTCATTCTTACGAATTTTAGTGGTAGAAATCTCGCGTTGAATTGCACCGATTTGCGCCACTAACCGTTCAGTGAGGTACTCAGCACGCAAAGCGGTGAGCTTACCTTCATTTTGCTCACGCACAATCGCATCCAGCGTGGCTTTTGCTTCTTTTACGCAAGGAGTAAGTAAGCGAGAGCGGCAACCAAATAAACGCTCATCAAAAAGCGGAACATGATGTTCGCCTCTTTGACTGTCAAGAACAGCGGCTTGCTTCGCCATTTGTTCTAGATTTTCCTGGAGTTGAGAAATGTTCATGACAAACCTACAAACCATGCGTCATAAGCCAATTTAATAGCTAGTATGCTGACGACAGTAACAAATACAGGACGAATGAATTTAGAACCAAATCTAATAGCGGAGTGCGCGCCAACAAAAGCACCAGCCATTAAACATACTCCCATTGTTAAGCCTAGCACCCAGTTGATATGTCCGAGGAATGCAAAAGTGATCAAAGAGGTAAAGTTACTGGTAAAGTTCATTGCTTTTGCTAAGCCAGAGGCGAGCAAGATATTCAGCCGGTACAGGGCCATTGAACTTACTGTCCAAAAAGCCCCAGTTCCAGGCCCTGCGAGTCCGTCGTAGAATCCTATGGATAAGCCTTGCATGTACTGTTTTTTATGAAGTTTTGGGCAAGGCTCGGGTATTGGACTTTGATGAGCAGAGTGGGGTGTTTTATGAAAAACGGTATACAACGCTGCCGCCAAAATAACAAGCGGCAATCCTTTTTCCAGCCAATCCGTACTAATCGCATCTACAAATAGCGTACCTAATGTCGCTCCGACGAGTGTTGCCACGAATGCACGCCGCCAGCATTGAGGTTTGAATAGACGTTTTTTGTAGTACGTAAATGCTGCAGTAGAAGAAGCAAAGGTAGCGGCAAGTTTATTGGTGCCTAGTGCAATATGAGGCGGCAAGCCCAGCGAAAGTAGAGCAGGTACGGTAAGCATGCCACCACCACCGGCAACTGCATCAATAAATCCTGCGACAAAAGCGACAAGCGCCAACACCAACAGCATGGTTGGCTCAATCATTTCCATAAATGGTGATTCTTCTAATATTCTATTTTACGTTTAAATGGAGGTAGTGAGTCGATTAAGGCTTGTCCGTATCGCTTAGTGACTAGGCGTCGATCAAGAATCGTTACTCTACCAGAATCTCTCTCTTTACGCAGTAAGCGACCTACGCTCTGGATCAGCTTTTTGCTTGCGTCTGGTACAGTTATTTGCATAAACGGGTTTCCTCCTTTTTTCTCAATGTATTCGGAATGAGCCTGCTCAACAGGGGAGGTTGGAACGCCAAATGGAATTTTTGTAATCACCAAGTTTTCAAGTAATTCGCCAGGTAAGTCTAGCCCCTCAGAGAAACTGCCAGTACCAAATAAGACGCTGGTTTTATTTGATGCTATTAACTTTTTATGTTTTTTTAGAATTTCTTGACGTGAGCTTTCACCTTGAACTTGCAACGCCCAGCCTTTTTTTATGAACTCCGAAGAGAGTGCCTTCGCGACTTGGTTCATCTGCCAATAGGATGAGAATAATACTAAGTTGGCTTTCTTGTCTTCCAAGTACTTAGGCAATATCTCGATAAGATATTCAGTAAATTGAGGCGCTGGTGGTTCATATTTCATCGCAGGGATGAGCAATTCTGCCTGGTTTTGGTAATCGAATGGTGACGCAAGCGCTAAAAACTGAGTGCCTGATTCTGGTTTTCCATCAATACCAACCTGATGGCAAAAGTAATGGAAAGAGTTTAATGCACGCATCGTTGCGGAAACCAAAATGGCGCCAATACATCTGCTCCAAATCTGTTGGTCGAGTTGCCATCCAATTTCAAGTGGCGAAACACTCACAATGAAATCACCCTCGCGATCGGGGTGGGTTTCTAACCAGCGAGCTAAAGGCGCACCTTTTTCACGAGTTGGTTCAGCCATTAAATGCCATACTTGCGCTAGGTTTTCTAACCTTTGAATGTAGAAACCGAGCTCTGCAAGCGCTGGTTCAGCCAACCTTGTCGCAAGCTCCCCGTCTTTTACTCTTTCCGCAATAAGGTCGGCAATTTTTGCCACGCTCTGATTTGCTTTTTTACTGAACTGTTTTAGTTCTTTGGATTGGTTCTCTAGCCACTCAGGTAGTTCACCGTGTTCGAAGCGGTAGATACCCTCTTCAAATTGAGCTGGGTCGAACTGTTTGGGCAATTGAGTCAGTGCCGGTATCAAGTTCTGAACCGCGTCTTGAAGGTCGTTGCGAAATCGAGCTACGCGTTTCTCGTCTGCGAGTGATGAAAACTTACTAATCGACAGATTTAACTTCTCAAGCCATGCTGCCGCACCTTTTAAACTCGCAGATGCTGAAGCATGGTCACGAGCGACGTGAGGTAAGTGATGTGCCTCGTCGAAGACGTATATCGTATTTTCTGGCTCAGGTAAAATCACGCCGCCACCTAAATCTGCGTCTGCCATGACGAGAGAGTGGTTAGCAATGATGACATCGTTTTTATCCAACTCTGAGCGCGCTTTTTGGAATGGGCAGCCGCGGTGGCCTGGTAAACTGTTATTGCAACTGTGTTTATCACTGACAATCAGTTGCCAAAGCTTATCGTCGATGGGTTTAGGCCAAGAATCACGGTCACCGTCCCATTTACCTTGCGCAAGAGAGCGATGCATTGTTTCTAACAGCTCTATATCTTTTTGCTTAGGTTTGGTTTCAAACATGGCTAACTGGCCACCATCAGCACCGCTAGCAGTAGCGAGCTTTTCTGCACAACAATAGCGTTGACGGCCTTTTGCCAAAATAAAAGAAAACTCTCGGTCGGTAATCCGACGAAAAAGAGGGAGGTCTTTGTTTATGAGCTGCTCTTGCAGAGCGACGGTCGCCGTTGAGATAACCACTTTTCTATTGTTATGTACAGCCACGGGAATGGTCGCCATTAGATAGGAGAGCGATTTACCAATTCCAGTCCCTGCTTCTGCAACGAGTATTCGGTTAGATTTGTGATACTGACCGCACAGCGTTTTTGCAATCTCTGCAACAAGGTAGTTTTGTGCTCTTCTAGGCACAAAGTTATCAAGTTGATCTTGAAGGTTTTGATAGCTATTACGAATCGATTTTTGAATGTTACTGGTCAGCATACGGGCCTCAAATGCGTTGGAGGCGAATAGTAGCACACATCACTAGTTGTACAGTAGTTCACAAAACGGAATGCTTTTATAAGGAATGTAGATCTCCTTCACAAAAAAATATTGAACCTTATCTTAATGAAATTAATTTCATTATATGAAAAATATAAAACTCCAACTTGGTCTGATTTGTGGGTTTTTATTCTTTTTTTTGTTTTCAGCCCTAAACCACCTACTTCAGTAGGTGGTTATCATCCGTTTCGGCTTTGCCTGTAAAACTACTC
>NZ_JAWPOM010000187.1:0-1108 GCF_033344285.1 Vibrio sp. 779(2023) | reverse complement strand
GCCGATACTCGTAAGAGCCAATTTCATTACGCTAGCCCAAGCATCATGGGAATGATCAAAGCCAAAGCCGGTCCAGTGACCTTATTGATCATGACCGTATGCGCCGTGATTTATGGTCTGCAGATGTTAGGCTTTGGAAATGGGGTATTTGTTCTGTTGCACTTTCCCGCGTTTGAAGGCCAGCAATGGCAATTGTGGCGTTGGGTGAGTCATGCATTGCTGCATTTCTCGGTAACACACATCATCTTTAACTTGTTGTGGTGGTGGCAACTTGGTGGCGATATTGAACGTCGACTTGGTTCTGGCAAGTTACTGCAAATCTTTGTGGTATCTGCGGCACTCTCTGGTGCTGGCCAGTTCTATGTTGAAGGTGCGAACTTCGGCGGGTTATCTGGTGTTGTGTACGCGCTACTCGGCTATTTGTGGGTTTTGGGTTACCGTTTACCTCATTTAGGTTTAACGCTGCCGAAATCCATCATTGGTTTTATGTTGGTGTGGTTGGTACTTGGTTTTGTGCAACCGTTTATGGCCATTGCCAATACGGCTCACTTAGCTGGCTTGTTAGCCGGGATGGCGATTGCGCTGTTCGACTCGGGCAAGCAGAAATACCAACAACAAGCGTGATAGCAAAAACAAAAAAAGACCGCTCGAAAGCGGTCTTTTTGTATCTAAAGCAGCGTTACTTACTGATAGAGGTATTTGGTAAACAGCAAATCAGCAATGACGGTTTTCCCGGTCTCTGGCAGTAAGGTTTCGTTTAGCTCTTTTACCAACGTTTTGCGTAGGTCTTCTCGGCCAGAAAGCGACTTGATCGTATCTTCGGTTTGTTTGCCTAGGAGCTCGATGACCGCATCGCGAATCAAGGGTTGATGGTGCTCAACAATCGCTAGGTCTTGTTGGCTCATCACCATGATGTCGATACGCACTTGTACGTAGCCTAATTTTTTACCTTTGGTGTAAAAGTTAGTGGTTAAATCTGGCTCTAGGGTGAAGTACGCTAATTTTGGTCCAGTCTCTTCCGTTTCAGCCCAACTTGGTGCGGAGATCAGGATTGTTAACGCAAAAATAATTTGGGCTATATAACGTTTGTACATATTTCTAACTTTTC
>NZ_JAWPOM010000186.1:0-1109 GCF_033344285.1 Vibrio sp. 779(2023) | reverse complement strand
AACACCAAATGATGTTGTTTCTGTCATTGCAACTCAGCCTTTAACCGGCAATGAGACTTGGCATCGAATGAAGCCCGGTGAATATGGTTTGTTTCACCTTGGTGAACTGATCCAAAACAATGCATCTGATTTGAAAGATGTGCCATTTGCAGCGCCCAAACCGGGTAATCAAGCTCCGACCGAACCGTTGGAATAACGACGTTTCTAGACATCAAGTTTTCCAAATAACAAAAAGGCAGTCACTCGACTGCCTTTTTTGATGCGATTTTGTATTGATTTTGTATGTAAGCCAGCAATAGCACTGAGAATTCTTAATCATCAGATCCGTTTGCTTAACTTGTGCTTATAACTATGCTTTCCGCTGAATCAGTTGGCTCAGCATAAACAAAGAAGTCGCACTGATCACCACTGACGGGCCTGCTGGTGTGTCGAAGTGCCACGACAGACTCAGTCCCATTAGAACTGAAATCGCACCTATGATGGATGCGAAGAATGCCATTTGTTCTGGTGTAGAAGACAACTTGCGCGCTGTTGCTGCTGGGATGATCAGTAGTGAAGTCATGATAAGGGCACCGACAAACTTCATACCTACCGCAATCACTACGCCCACCATCAGCATCAAGACCAGACGAATTAAATCTGTGTTCACACCTTCTACAGCGGCTAGCTCTTCGCTGACGGTACTTGATAATAACGGTCGCCAGAATATGTACAAACATGCACTAACGGCAATTACGCCGGCATAAATAAACATCAAATCTTCTGGTGATACAGCTAATAAATCACCAAATAGGTAACTCATTAGATCGACACGAACATTGTCCAAAAAGCTTACTGACACCAAACCGATAGACAAAGAGCTGTGAGCCAGAATTCCGAGTAGGGTATCTGTGGCCACCAGTTGCTGCCTTTGCAGTGTTACAAGGAGTACCGCTAATGCTAAACAGCAGACTAGCAGCGCAAGATAGAGGTTAACGTTCAGTAAGAACCCGAGAGCGAGCCCCATTAACGATGCATGGGCAAGAGTGTCACCGAAGTAGGCCATTTTGCGCCGTACAACAAAAGACCAAAGTGGACCTGCGATGAGTGCAATACCAATACGAGCAAGA
>NZ_JAWPOM010000185.1:0-1112 GCF_033344285.1 Vibrio sp. 779(2023) | reverse complement strand
AGATCGTGAAGAAATGTGAGTCGTATGAAAATTTTAATTGTTGATGATAACCACAATGTTTCCGAGACCATTGCTGACTACCTAGAACTCGAAGGTATGACGATAGATTGCGCGTATCACGGAGAGGCTGCGCTGGCGTTGTTGGAAGATAACCATTACGACGTGATCATTATGGACATCATGATGCCAAAACTCGATGGTATCAGTACCGTACAAAAGCTGCGTCAGGAACAGTTTTGCGGAACGCCCATTCTTTTTCTAACCGCAAAAGACACATTAGATGACAAAATAGCGGCATTTAAAGCGGGTGGGGATGACTACTTAATGAAGCCGTTTGCGATGCAAGAGCTCAGTTTACGTATTCATGCTTTAGCTAGTCGTGGCCCACGCCAAGACATTGGTACGCTGACGTTCGCTGATATCTGTTTAGATGCGCGCACTGGTAAAGTCACGCGCGATGGTAAAGAGATCAAGCTAAGTCGCATCCAAACCAAAATCTTAAAGTTGCTCTTGAAGTACGCGCCTGCGTCAGTATCACGAACGGAAGTGATCGAAAGTGTTTGGGGTGACGAACCACCTAGTAGTGATGCATTACGCAGCCATATTTATGGTTTGAGAACTGCACTCGATAAAGGTTTTGAAGAATCACGATTAGAGACTATTCATGGACAAGGTTACCGACTTAAAGCATAACGAATACCCAAGTATTTATCGCAAGATTCGCTGGGGTTTTGGCGTGATGACGTTCGTCATGTTTACGCTGTTTTGGTCACTGATTTATGTCGCAGAAAACAAACTTGAGGTATTGAGTCTCCATCACTGGCTCGATACGGAAGCGGCGCTCTACACCGAAAATTTTCAAAAGCAGGGTTGGAAGGCCCCGTTACCAAACAAGTTGGAATTTAACTCCTATTGGAGTAAAGCACCGACGCCAAGTTGGTTGCTCGCGTTCAAATCTCCAGGCTTTTATGAATACTTGTTGGGCGAAGAGGATAAGCACTTTGTAGTGTTTGATCATCCTTCTGGCGAAGGCTTGATGTACATCGTCTTCCAAGATGACTCGGACGATTATCTGGATGAATATGAAAGCTCATTGCACCAGTTCACTCTGT
>NZ_JAWPOM010000184.1:0-1113 GCF_033344285.1 Vibrio sp. 779(2023) | reverse complement strand
CAGCACAAAAGCAGGATTCTGCAACCATCTTAAGATTTGTTAAAGAGTTAGCTCGTTACGAGCATTTAGAACATGAAGTTAAAGCCAGCGTCGAAGACGTTGATCGAGCGATTTTCGGCGAAGATTCGACGACACACGCAGTGATTTGTTATGTGAACGAAGAACCGATAGGATTCGCCGTCTACTTTTTTAACTACTCAACATGGCTTGGAAAGAACGGACTCTACTTGGAAGATCTATATGTTTCTTCTGAGTACCGAAATGTTGGTGCAGGGAAAGCGTTGTTAAAGCATTTGGCGAATATTGCCGTTGATCGTGGTTGTGGCCGTTTTGAATGGGCTGTATTGGATTGGAACCAACCCGCGATTGATTTCTATCAGTCAATCGGTGCAGAGCCTCAAGATGAATGGAAGATCTATCGACTGGCGGGAGATGCATTGCAGCGCTTTGCTAAAGGATGATGTGAATGGGAGATTCGATGTATCCACACGACTATCAAGGGAATGGCTCGCAAGCGCGCTTTTCCGTCTCGGAAAGGGTCTCAATTGAGCCTCTTACCACCAAGCATGCGACGGTTTTACTGGAAGTGGTGAACACGCATCGAAACAGCCTATCTGGCTATTTACCTTGGACGGACTTTGTGACCAACCGCAGAGAAGCAGTGAACTACATCTCTCAGCGCGTGAACAGCAAAGCGTTAGATGCCCACTGGTGCGCGATTTATTTTGATGAGCAGTTTACGGGTGTTATTGGCATCAAGGGTGTGGATTCGCACACACACGTCACTGAGATTGGCTATTGGTTGGCGAACAATGGGCGAGGACACCGAGTGATTGACCAAGTGCTTGCGGTTCTGATTCCTTTTTTAAAGCAGAAAGGGCATGCGCAGTTCATCCAATTCCACTGTATGGAAGATAACATTGCCAGTATCAATATTGCGGAGCGTGCTGGTGCCACATTAAAAGAATACGTTGATCACGAGTTCGAGACGCTTGACCGCTCTCAACGATTAGGCATTTATGAATTGCGTCTGACTTAGGTCCAAACCCACCGATATTTTAATCAGAGTTCGAACTCTAATTTCGCGAGCGCTACAATAGTAACATTGTTGCG